>JAVHOD010000050.1:0-10848 GCA_036169835.1 Minisyncoccota bacterium
AAATTGGGGCTACGGTGAACGTATTTTTTGGCGATAGAGACCACCAGCCGGAGATTGGCTTTCATCAGTTGCTGTCTGGCTGCTTCGTCTCCTCTCTCCTTTTTTTTGGCCAAAGACACTTCTTCTTCGGCTTTCAAAAGAGGAGTTTTACCGATTTCCTTAAGATACATCTGGACGGCATCAGGCAGGGTTTCGCGAACACTGCTGTGTTCTTTTTCAATCGGGTCTTCCGAAGTTTTGATGAATTGTTCGGTTTCAATTACCCCGATGCTGCTTTTTTCCAAGATTTCATATATCTTTTCCAAAAGAGGAATGTTGTGTTCGATATCGGGGAAGAAATAAAGGATTTCCAAATCAGTGACGTATTTCTTGTTTTTACCTCTCTTTATTAAAGTATCTAACTTTTTTTTGTCTTTTCCTTTAAATTCAAAATCTTCCTCAATGAATAGGGTTATTTTTTTTTGTTTTTTGGAAGATTTTTTGACGCGTTGAGCTTTGGGGCGAAGGCGCAATCTTGGCTTAGTCTTTTTTTCGTGGAGTTTTTTCTTCCTTATTTTTATCGTTTTTTTTACTTTTTTGATTTTTTTTGTTTTTTTCATTTGTTATTTTTTAAATTATTAATCTCTTGGGAATTAGCTTGAAATTTTATAGAAAGATTATCCACGAGATTATTGTTTTTGTTTTTTTCGGCCGATTTTATTTCTTTATTTAATTGGTTATTTTGGTTTTGTAAAAATTCTATTTTTAAATACTTGGTTAATTCTTCGGATTCTTTTTTCAGGGCTGGTTCGTCAAGATCGGAGAATTCATAACTGGAACGCAGTTCTAATAAAGAAAATGATTCGCTTCCTTCGCCGCCTGCCTGGCTAGGCGGGTCTGCCCGGCCGGTAGACAGGGCCGGAGGATTGCCTTGAATTAGTTTAATTAATAAAGGATTATCCAAATTTTTTTGCCAAGATGTCGGGAAATAATCCCGATTTTCGGCAAAGACGGGGAAAAACTCGGGCTTGAATAAAATTAAAGAGAAAATTTTCTGGCAAATCAATTCCAACCGGGAGAGTTTTGCGGCTTCTTTGTTTTCGATTTCTTCGGCATCAGCTTGGGTAGGGGGCTTGATATTGATATTTTTTAATTCATAATTCAGGATTTTTTCTTCAATTCCGGATTTTGCGGCAAGTTCTTTCAGCCAGTTAGTTTGTTCGATTTCGCTTTTTATGCCTTTGATGAGTCGGAGCAGGTGCTGGATATTCCTTTTTTTAACCGTCCAATTTGATTCGTTTTTCAGATAGAAATCGGAAAGACAGACAAAAGCCGGCTGAGTTTTTTCCAGGGCTGTTTTCAGATAATCGGGGTCTTTCTCCGCCGCTTCCGCCGGATCTTTATATCCGTTTAAGTCAAGAATTTTGACATGAAAATCAAGATTACTGAAAAGGTCTAAGCTGCGCTCCATTGCTTTAATCCCGGCTTCATCTTTGTCAAAACTGACAATCAAACTGTCGGCCAGTCTTCTCAGGTTTTTCAGCTGTTCTTGGCTTAAAGCGGTGCCGGAAGTGGCAACCGCGTTTTTAATGCCTGACTGCCAGGCCATCAAAAAATCCATTTGACCTTCAACTAAAAAAGCGGTTTGAGTGTGGCTGATTTCCGATTTGGTTTTGTGAAATCCGTAAAGCACTCGTGATTTATTAAAGAGCGGGGTTTCCGGACTGTTGACGTATTTGCCAATATCCGAGTTTTCAAACTGGGGCAGGATCCGGCCGGTGAAAGCGATAACTTTGCCGAAATTATTATAAATTGGGAACATTATCCGGTTATAGAATCTGTCCAAATATTTCCCTTTTTCGGTTTTTACGGCCAATCCGGCTTTGGCAATGTCATTGATATTATAGCCGAGATTAATCAGATATAAAACCAAATTTTCGCCGCCTGGCGGCGCGAATCCGATTTCAAATTCTTCAATGGTTTTCTGCTGAAGAGCGCGTTTTTTCAGATATTCCAGCGCCGCCGGGGATTTAGTTAGCTGCTCCTTGAAAAAATTTTTGGCTTTGTCATTGAGCTCATAAAGAGTATTAAATTCTTTTTGGTCTTGGAGATTAAGCCGTTTTAATTCCACGCCGGCTTTTTCGGCCAGAACCCGCAGGGCTTCATAAAATTCCAGATTTTCATAAAGCATCAGGAATTTGATGACATCGCCGCCTTTTTGGCAGCCGAAGCAATGCCAGATTTGCTTATCCGGAGAAACGATAAACGAAGGCGTTTTTTCCTGATGAAAAGGGCAGGGGGCTTTGAAATTCTTGCCGGCCGGCTGAAGCTGGACATAAGACCGGATAAAATCAACAATATCTATTTTATCTTTAATTTCCTCAAGAGGAGTGAGCATTGTAAATGAATTTTAGCCCTCAAATCAGCAGAAATCAACTTGGATTAAAAAATAAATTATGTTTTAATTAATTTAAATATGGACGTAAAAAATCTCAAAGAAAAAGTCCGGGAAATTCCCGATTGGCCTCAGAAAGGCGTTAATTTCAAGGATATCACGCCGCTTTTGGAAGACGCTGACTATTTTAAATTCGCGATTGACGGGCTGGCGGAATTTTTCCGGAATAAGGGCGTGGAAAAAGTTGTCGGCATTGACGCCCGCGGATTTTTGCTGGCTTCGGCTGTGGCTTATAAATTGGGAGCCGGCGTCGCCATTGTCCGGAAAAAAGGAAAATTGCCTTATGAAACTATTGTCCGCGAATATGAATTGGAGTACGGAAACAACGTCATTGAGATGCATAAAGACGCCATCAGGCCGAAAGAAAAAATAATAATCATTGATGATGTTCTGGCCACCGGCGGCACGGCTAAAGCCACGGTTAGTTTGGTTGAGGAATTGGGCGGGGAGATCGTCGGCCTAGGATTTTTGATTGACTTAACTTTTTTGAAAGGCAAAGAAAAATTATCTAAATATAATGTTTATTCGCTGATTAAGTATTAAGAATATGAGAGGTATCACTTTTATAGGAATGCCCAGTTCGGGAAAGTCTACAATTGGAAAATTATTAGCAAAGCGTTTGAAATGGAAATTTATTGATTTAGACGATTTAATCAAGAAAGAAGAGGGAATGAACGTTAATGAAATTTTAGAGCAAAAAGGCGAGAAAGAATTATTGCGATTAGAAAATAGTTATACTTTAAGACAGAATTTTTCTAATGTTGTGTTTTCTCCGGGCGGCAGCATAATCTATTCAGATGAAGCCATGGGAAAATTAAAAAAAGAGACTACAATTATTTACTTAGAAGCGCCATTGAAAGACATAAAAAAACGCATAGAGAAACATTCAAGAAAAGAGGCGGTCGTAGGTCTTAAGGAAAAAGGGATAGTTAATTTATTTGAAGAAAGAGCCCCGATATATAAATCAAATGCAGACCATGTTATCGATTGCTCGGTTTCCAGCCGGTGTTCAAATCGCGATTTCTTGGTTAATTATATTATTTCGTTATTGCCAGTTAAATAAATTTTATGGAAAAAATTGAAATAGGAATTTTCGGCGGTTCGGGGTTTTATAAACTTTTGGAAAAAGCCGAAGAAATTGAAGTTGACACTCCATACGGTAAACCCTCCGCTAAAATCACGATAGGGGAATACGCCGGAAAAAGAATCGCTTTTTTGCCCCGGCATGGCGAAAAGCACCAGTATCCGCCCCATAAAATTCCTTACCGAGCCAACATCTGGGCTTTTAAGGAAATGGGCGTGAAAAGGATAATAAGCCCGTCGGCCGCCGGCAGCTTGCAGCCAGGCATCAAGCCCGGCGATTTTGTCGTTTGCGACCAATTTGTAGACCGGACTTGGGGCCGGGAAGACACATTTTTTAACGGGCCGAAAGTGGCTCATATTTCCGGCGCTCATCCTTATTGCCCTGATTTGAGAAATTTAGCCGTCAAATCCTGTAAAGAATTGGGCATTAAAACTCACGAAAAAGGCACGGCGGTAATAATTAACGGCCCGCGCTTTTCTTCAACCGCCGAATCCCGCTGGTTTTCTTCTCACGGTTGGGAAGTCATAAACATGACTCAATATCCTGAAGTTATTTTAGCTCGGGAAGCGGAAATTTGTTATGTGAATATTTCTTTAATTACCGATTTTGACGCCGGCTTGGAAGGCATGCCGGATATTTTTCCGGTAACCGCTGATGAGGTAGCTAGGGTTTTTAATGAAAATAATGAAAAAGTGAGAAAAGTTATTTTTAAAATGATTGAGAAATCAGAGGAACGGAGAAATTGCCAATGCGGGCAGGCGTTAAAAAATGCTTTTTTGTAAAATTTGTTAATTTTATTCCCAACAAAAATCCGCCTAAACTGGAAGGCGGATTATTTGTTTGAGTTTTCTAAACTTGATTATTGTTTAACGCCGCTAAGAGCTCCGGTGCAGGTTGAGGAATAATTTGTGTCGTTTTGGGTGGTGCTTATAGTCGCTGTGCCATCAGCGGCGTACTTGTAGGCGTTGCCTTTATTGGAGAATTTATAATCGGCCGTAACCTTAGTGGTTATGCCTTGATTAGTTATTTCCTCGCTTTGAGTCGCTTTGCCGCGCTTATCAATATCAAAACTCTTTCCGGTTTGTTCATCTAGTATTTTATTGCCGCTGACAATAATGGTTGTATCCATTGGGATAGTGGTAAGATTTGGGAAATTGCCTTGGCAAGCTAAGCTTCCGGTCATAGTGTAAGTGCCGTCCCAAACAACGGGTTTGCTATTTTTGACCAGCAGATAACCTCCCGCGCCTAACGCGACTACTATAATTGCGATCGCCAAAATTAATAATCCCTTTTTGTTAATTTTCATGTTTTTTATAAAATTATAATAACTTAAAGCCGTTTCGACCTTTTAATTATTATAGCATAAATAGGCAGGGGATTTTTAGCTTTCTACGATTTCTACTTTAGTTTTTTGGACGCCGAATTTCTCGGCTTGCTCGGTGGTCGGAAACCAGATATCTATTTTATCGCTGTTTTTTTTGGCCATCCGGTCTTTGACCGTGAAAATTTTATCGCCATAAAGTTCCGGAATTCTGATTTTAGTGTTAAATGCCAGAAAATTTGAAGCCACGATGCCGTCTTCAACCAGAGAACCAGAAGCGGTGATAAATGGCGTGGAGTCGGTCTGCTCGGGCGTGCTGGAGTAAGCGGTTATTGTTATAACATTGATTTTCGGGTCAATTTGAGGGCTTGAGGTTGCTTGGGTTTCTATTGTGGAATCGGTTTTAGCCTGATTTTGGCCGGTTATTTCCTTAAACGCCAAATTAGGCAAAAACAGGATGGGCGCCAAATTAAAGAAGATTATTGAGGCCAAAAGCTTATATTGTTTGTTCATATTCATATTTTTCCTACCTGCCGGCAGGCAGGGTTTTTTCCAATAAAAAATCCCCGTTTAAGGGATAATCTACATACTAACATAGGTTGCTCTATTTTGTCAAGGGAGACAAAATGTGTCTAGAAATAACCTTATTTTAAGAACTAGAAGCTCAAAATACTTCATTTCCCAACTGGCGGAGGGTACAGGATTTGAACCTGTGATACCTTTCGGTATATTCGCTTTCTCCCGCACATAGCGGAAGGGGCGAGATTCGAACTCGCGATACCTTGCGGTATACACGCTTTCCAAGCGTGCGCTTTCGGCCACTCAGCCACCCTTCCGCTATAAGCGGGATTGCGATTTGTTTACTAAAAATTCTACGCTAACTTGAATTTTTAGACAAATCGGGAACAAGTGAACGCACCCCGCATCCTGCGGGGTAAACTAGACCACCTTGCCCCGCCGTAGGCGTGGGTATGCGAACCCTCCTTTTCGGGATTTTAACAAATACAGAAGCAATTATATAACGTCTTTATTATTATAAACAACTACCGAGTCCTTGCCTTTTTTCTTTTTCGCTTCATACATGGTTATGTCGGCCCTTTCAATCAATTCGTATAGCTGGTTTAAAATTTTTTCTTCCGCCTGACGCTTTTTGGAAGACGCGGAAGAAAGGCCGTGGAACTGGGTTTTTTTATGATAGCCGACAATTCCGAAGCTGGCGCTCATTTGCCTATTTTTTATTTTTACCGTTTTAAGTCTATTCTTCAATTTTTCCGCGATGTCGTAAGCGGTTTTTTCATTGGCGCCGGCCAAACCGATGACAAATTCATCGCCGCCCCAGCGGCCGACAATATCCAAATCTCGGACCGAATCCCGAAAGATTTTAGCCGCGGTTTTTAAAACTTTATCGCCGAATTTATGGCCGTATTCATTATTGATCATTTTAAAATTATCAAGGTCAATAAAAATCAACGAAAAATATTTGAAAGAAATTTTACGCTTTTCGGCAATCTTTTTCAGTATCTTGATTTCTTTTAAAAATTTTTCCGCTTCCCGGATAAACCCCCGGCGGTTGTAGAGTTCGGTTAAGGTGTCTCTTTCGGCCAAGGCAGAAAGTTCCTTGATTTCCGTTTCCTGCAATTTCACTAATTTCTCCAAATCTTTTATTTTATTTGTGAGGTTGATTTTTTTGTTCATTTTGCTATTTACTATTGTAATTCCACGATCGTGGAATTACAATAGTAAATTATTATTATCTGGCGATATTTTTTCAAAAATAAAACATTAAACACTTATCTCGCGCAATGCCTTGACGCGTTCTTCCACCGGCGGGTGAGTTGAAAATAATTTACTAAACCAGGAAACGTGGTTTTTCTTTTTGAACGGGTCATCAATCCAAAGATGCGAGGTGGTGTTATTAGCTGTTTTCATCGGCGTAGGGTCAGCTGAGATTTTTTCCAAAGCCCGGGCCAAGCCTTCCGGGTAGCGGGTCAGGAGAGCGCCGGAAGCGTCGGCTAAAAATTCTCTTTTTCGGGAAATCGCCAGTTGCATCAAAGTGGAAGCTATGGGCGCCAAGATCGCGAATATTATTCCTATTAAAAATAAAATTCCTCCGCCCTCGTCGCGATTGTTCCGGCGCCCGCCCCGGTTCCAAAACATTGAACGGATGAACATATCCGAAATTAGAGAAACAAAACCGACCAAAATCACCACGGCGGTTGAAAGTAAAATATCCCGGTCGCCGATATGAGATAGTTCGTGACTGATGACGCCTTCCAGCTCGGTGCGGTCTAATTTAGCGAGTAATCCGCTGGTGACCGCGATTACGCTGTGCCGGGGGTCGCGGCCGGTGGCGAAAGCGTTAGGCGACGCTTCATTGACTAAATATATTTTGGGAGTAGGCAGGCCGGCGGTGATGGCCAAGTTTTCCACGATATTATAGAGTTCGGGATTGTTTTTTCTCTCAACCGGGACCGCCCGGGACATCGCCAAAACGATTTTATCCGACTGCCAATAACTTATTAACGACATCAGCACGCTGAAAATAACGGCAAAAACCAGAATCGCCGAGCTGTCAAAAACATAGGAAAAAAACCAGCCAAGGCCGATGATGACTACAAGAAATATCGTAAAAAGCAGCCAAGTCCTTCTGATATTTATTTCTTTGTGAGAATAAAGAGTCATTATTAATTTTTAATTTTTAATTCACAATTTTCAATCAATGACTCAATTTTTAATTTTTAAACGTTTGGAAATTAAATCATTAAAAATTCATTGAAAATTTTAAATTAGAAATTGAAAATTTATAAAGTTTTGACAATCTCAAAACTTTACTTGCACCGGTTCTTTTTCTGTTTCCGATTCCAAGTCGAAAAATTCTTCTTTTTTAAATCCGAACAAGCCGGCGATCAGATTAGCCGGAAAGGTTTCAATCGCGGTGTCAAAATCCCTGACGTTGCCGTTATAGAATCTTCGGGCCGCCTGGATTTTATTTTCGGTATCGGTCAGTTCTTGCTGTAAATTCAAAAAATTAGTGTTGGCTTTCAAATCCGGATAATTTTCCGCCACCGCGAAAAGCGTTTTCAAGGTGCCGGAAAGGGCGTTTTCAGCTTTGGCTTTTTCGTCTTTTCCGCTGGCGCTGATGGCTTGGGCTCTGGCCTCGGTCACTTTTTCAAAAACCGTTCTTTCATGGGTCATATAGCTCTTGACCGCTTCCACTAAATTGGGAATAAGGTCATAGCGCCGTTTTAACTGCACTTCAATATCGGACCAGGCCTCTTTTATCCGATAATTTCTTTTGATTAATCCGTTATAAGTCAGGATAATCCATAAAATAACAACAGCGACGATGGCGATAATAATATTGGTTAGAGAAAAATAATTCATATTTTTTATTTTTAATATTTTTAATGTTTGAGGTTTCGACCTTCGGGTTCTATTTTATCACAAATTTTCAAAATTAAAAGGCGTTCCGATGGACATCGGAACGCCTGTCTCTATTTTTAGCGCTTTTCTTCTACTAAGCGTTTTTCCAGGAATTTTTCATCTTTTCCCAGTCTTAGCAAGGCGTATGGCCAGGCATATTCGTAGATATGCAAATCTTTGCTTGAAACGACCAGTTGGCCGTCTTCTACGCCTATTCTTTCAGCCATATGCTCTTTAAGCAGCTGGATTCCGCCGAGATTGGTAGGAAAGCCGGCCCATAAATCCCAGCTTCGGAAGTAAACCCAGAAATGCAATTTATTGTTGTCAATCCAGGTGTCAATTCCGCGCAGACATTGCGAGCTGGTTTTAATTTCGTTGTTTTTATTCCAGGCATTTGAAATTACTCTCTCCCACCAGATTTCTTTCTTTACCGGGTCGTAAACGGAAATTTTTTCAACAAGCTCCAATTTGCGTTCGTAAAACAGTATTGATTCCGGCCGGCCGACGGTCATATAGCCATGATTAGTTTCGTGCCCCGCTTTTTTGTAATATTCCACTAACCATTCAATTTGCCACCAGATATCTTCGCCGTAGGTATAATGTTCGCTTTCCGTTTTGTCCGGACTGCAGAGATAATCAAAATACTGGCTGATGTATTCTTCGTTTGTCGGCGGGAGGACAGAGGATCCTTCAGGCATCAAAGGGGCGAGCGGCCTATGGCCGGGATTATGAATTTCCGCAATAATCGGCATTCCCGCGCGGTGCGTTTTTTCAAAACTTCCGGCGCTGATAAGATATATCCTTCCTTTTTCTATCACCGTTTTTACGCATTGATACCAGGCATCGTCAAGATCGCTAGCGAACACATGAGCCACTATTTGTCCGTTATCCATTACCCACCTCCTTATTAGAGTTTCATTTTCCTTACTAAAATTTTATGGCGGCTAAAAAGTTCTTTCGCGAGGCTTTTGTCTTCGTCGCCGTATTCTTTAAGGTAGACGAATTCTTTAATGCCGAGATTAACCAGTACTTTGGCGCAATCGTAGCAGGGCGAATAAATGCAGTAGACGGTTGAGCCGCGCAGATTTATTCCTTCAGATGAGGCGTTGGCGATGGCGTTCATTTCGGCATGGGCGCCGCGGCATAAACCGGAACCGGCAGGCAATCTGTTGCCGTTTTTATCTTCTTTGGCGCAGCCGACTTCTAGGCAGTGAGGTTCTCCGCTTGGCGGACCATTGTAACCTCCTGATAAAATTCTTTTGTCTTTAGCGAAGACAACACCGACCCTGAAATGTTTGCAGGCGGACCTTCCCGCGTATAATTGGGCGACGCTCATAAAAAGATCGTCCCAACTTATTCTTCCTTTATTTTCCATAGCAACATTATAATAGTTTAGTTTTTAAAATGCTATAAGCATAAAAACAGAAAAATTTCGTGCTGTCAAATAAAGGTAGGTAAAAAAACCAAAACGGAGGCATTGCCTCCGTTTTGGAAATATTTCAGAAATCCAGCCGGGAAATTTAGTAATCTTCCATTCCCATCCCGGGCATTCCGCCTGGCATTCCTTTTTCTTTCTTTTCTTCCGGCAGCTCCGCCACCACGGCTTCGGTAATCAAAAGCAGGGAAGCGACTGAAACCGCGTTTTGGAGAGCCAAGCGGGTGACTTTAGCCGGGTCAATGACGCCGGATTTTATAAGATTTTCAAACTGGCCGGTGGCGGCGTTGAATCCGAAATCATCTTTTCCTTCTTTGACTTTGTTTAAGACAACCGCGCCGTTGTAGCCGGCGTTTTCCGAAATTTGCTTTAAAGGGGCGCAAATTCCTTCCAATATGATTTTAGCGCCGACAATTTCCGCCAGTTGGCTTTTATCGTATTTATCTATTAATGCCTCCACGGCTTTGGCGGTTCTGACCAGAGCCACGCCTCCGCCGGGGACAATTCCTTCGTCAATGGCGGCTTTGGTGGCGGCGACGGCGTCTTCAATCCGGTGCTGTTTTTCTTTTTGTTCCACTTCGGTGGCCGCGCCCACTTTAATGACGGCGACGCCGCCGGAAAGTTTGCCCACTCTTTCCTGAAGATGTTCTTTGTCAAATTCGGAATCGGTTTTTTGGATTTGAGTTTTTAACTGGACGATTCTTTTTTCAATTTCTTTTTTTTCGCCTTTGCCGCCGACAATCGTCGTATTGTCTTTATTGGCTACCACCCGGTGCGCCTGGCCCAAGGCGATAATGTCGGTGTTTTCCAGTTTCCGGCCGATTTCTTCGGAAATAAATTCGGCGCCGGTGACCGTGGCGATATCTTGAAGCATTTCTTTTTTGCGGTCGCCGAAGCCCGGGGCTTTCACTCCCAAGACGTTAAAGACGCCCCGGATTTTATTAACCACTAAAGTGGCCAGCGCTTCGCCGTCAATATCATCGGCGATAATCACTAAGTCCTTTTTGCCGGCTTGAACGAGTTTTTCCAAAAGCGGCAAAAGAGCGCCGATGCTGGAAATTTTTTGGTCGGTCACCAATATATAGGGGTTTTCCATGACCGCTTCCATCCGTTCGGGGTTGGTGACCATATAAGCGGAAACATAACCGCGG
>JAVHOD010000051.1:0-10685 GCA_036169835.1 Minisyncoccota bacterium
AATTTAAGCATCTTGGATTTGATTCAGGAAGGCAATATCGGGCTTTCCCGCGCCGTGGAAAAATTTGACTACCGCAAAGGTTTCAAATTTTCCACTTACGCCACCTGGTGGATAAGACAGGCCATCACCCGCGCCTTGGCCGACCAATCCCGGACTATCCGCATCCCCGTTCATATGGTGGAAACCATTTCCAAATACACCCAGATTAAAAGAAAGCTCACCCAGGAATTAGGGCGAATGCCTTTAGCGGAAGAAATCGCCAATGAAATGGGGATTGAAGTCAGTAAAATTCATTATATCCAAAAAATTTCCCAGGAGGTTATTTCTCTGGAAATGCCTTTGGACGAAAATGAAAGTGAAGGAGTCACTCTGTCCGATTTTATCCCGGACAACCAAAGTCTAACGCCCGAACAATTAGCCAGTCATACGCTTTTAAGAAACCAACTTAAGGAAATTATCAGTGACCTTTCGCCGAGAGAACAAAGGATTTTAAGTATGCGTTTCGGCTTAGAAGACAATGTCACCCACACTTTAGAAGAAGTAGGTAAGGAATTCGGCGTTACCCGGGAACGAATCCGGCAGATTGAAGCCAAGTCCCTGGAAAAAATCCGCCAGCATCAAAAAATCGGAAAATTGGAGGGATATTAAATTTAATTTTCAATTTCTAATTTTTAATGACTAAAAAAGAATTAACCAGCGAAGAAATAAGAAATTTATTTCTGGAATTTTTTAAAGAAAAAGGACATACTATCGTCCCCTCTTCCTCTTTGGTTTCCGACGACCCCTCAGTGCTTTTTACCACGGCGGGAATGCAGCAGTTTAAGCCGTATTATCTCGGTGAAAAATCGCCTTACGGGAACAACGCAGTTTCTGTTCAAAAATGTTTCCGCACTTCCGACATTGATTCGGTCGGCGACGAATCCCACCTGACATTTTTTGAAATGCTGGGCAATTTTTCTTTCGGGGGCTATTTCAAGGAAAAAGCGATTGAATACGCTTATGAATTCATTACGAAAAAACTCGGATTAAAAATTAATTATGTCAGCGTTTTTGACGGCGATAAGGAAAATAATATTTTACCGGACGAAGAATCGGAAAAAATATGGAGAAAAATCGCGCCTGAAATCGAAATAAAAAAAGCGGGTAAGGAAGATAATTTCTGGGGGCCGACCGGAGAGGAGGGCCCTTGCGGCCCGACCACGGAAATTTATATAAACGGCATTGAAATCTGGAACATTGTTTTTAACGAATATTACAAAGACAAAAACGGAAAATTCACTAAATTAAAAACCCCGGGTGTGGATACAGGAATGGGGCTGGAGCGTTTGGCAATGGTTGTCCAAAATAAACCAACGATTTTTGAGACGGATTTATTCAGCCCGCTTATGAACTTAATCCCGGAAAGCGTGCCGCAGCCTGTTCGCCGCATAGTCGCCGACCACTGCCGAGGCATCGCTTTTTTGCTCGCCGACGGCCTGAAACCATCGAATAAAGAGCAAGGCTATGTACTCCGCCGGCTCATGCGCCGCGTTATCACTCATGAATATTTACTCAACAAAAAACAACTAATGCTGCCAGCAAATGGCATCCTTGAAGCCGTAATCAATAAAAGCAAAGACATTTATCCAAGTCTTAATTACAATACAATAATTGGCGCATGGATGGACGAATCATTAAAGTTTTCCAAAACTTTGGAAAAAGGTTTGCGGGAAATAGATAAATTAACGACTATCAACGCGGCTGTTGCTTTCAAACTCTACGAAAGTCTTGGGTTACCATATGAAGTTATCAAAGATTACGCCCCGGAAAAAACTAAAGATTTAAACCGCGATAATTTTGACGAAGAATTTAAAAAACACCAGGAAATTTCACGGGCCGGCTTAGATAAAAAATTCGGCGGGCACGGCCTGAAAGAAGGCGGCGAAATCACTGGTGCGTCCGAAGAAGATAAACAAAAAGTGATCCGGCTCCACACCGCCACCCACCTGCTCCATCAGGCCCTGTTTGACGTGCTGGGAGACCAAATAAAGCAACTGGGCTCGGACATCAATTCGGAGCGCCTCCGCTTTGATTTTCCTTTTGAAAGAAAATTGGCTCCGGAGGAAATCGCCAAAATTGAAGATATTGTCAATCAAAAAATCAAAGAAAGTTTACCGGTTGCATTTGAAGAAAAATCAAAAGAAGAAGCGATTACCGAAGGAGCCAAGGCCTTTTTTAAAGTTAAATACCCGGATAAAGTAAAAGTTTATTCTATTGGCGATTACAGCAAGGAAATCTGCAACGGCCCGCACGTAAAAAACACCTCCGAAATCGGTAAGTTTAAAATCCTTAAAGAAGAATCGATTGGGGCAGGCGTCAGAAGAATTAAAGCGACAATTGAATAAAATTAGTTAGGTCTTTATTCCCATCTCTTATTAACCCAAACAAACTTGTCTGAGAAAATATCCCGCAGGCGCTGAAAGCTTGGTTTCGCCGCAGGCGAATTTCAGCGCCGAGGGAAAAGAAATTCCGGCCGCTGGAGCCGGAATATTCTGGTTTTCGAAGGCAAGTTTGGTTGGGTCGTCCCTACCTTTTCGCCCACTGAGGCGCGCGACGGGCTTTCTTGAGACCGAATTTCTTCCGCTCCACCATTCGCGGATCTCTTTTTAGATAACCCAAGCCCTTAATAACAGCTTTTAAATTGGCATCAAACAAAACCAAAGCCCGGGATAAACCATGCCGAACCGCCTCGGCTTGACTGCTCATTCCCCCGCCTGAAACCCTGACAGTAACATCCGCCTTACCGTTCAATTTTGTTTTTTCCAAAGGAGAAAAAGCCATTTGTTGAAGGCGAGCCGTGGGGAAATATTTGAGATAATCTTTTTCGTTCACCAAAACGCCGCCCGCGCGGTTGTAAAGCCGGACCCGGGCGATGGCCGTTTTTCTTCTGCCAACCGCTTCAAAATAACGGTCTGTTTTAACAGGCAAAGTTTTACTTACTTTTTCAACTTTTTTTACTTTTGCTACTTTTACTTTTGCTACTTTTGTTATTTTTTCAGCCATAAAAAATTTATTCTATAATTAATCTTTTCATTCTTTTAATCTGTAATTTATTTTTGGGAAGCATTCTTAAAACCGCCAAGCGCAAAACCTTTGCGGGCTCTTTGGCGAAAACCTCGCGATAAGTTTTTTTCTTAAGATGCCCGAGATAACCCGCAGTTTGATGATAGTAAACTTTTTGCTCTTCTTTCTGGCCGCTAACTTCTATCGCAATGATGTTTTTCACTATTACCCGATCGGTGCCCGGCAATCTTGGTTCATAGTCGGGGTTTTTCTTCCCCTGAAGAATAATGGCGATTTCCGAAGCCAAGCGTCCCAGTTTTTTATTTTTAGCGTCAAAAATATAATCCATGTTATTTGACAAACTCTATGGTAACGACTTTCGCTCCATCGTTTTTTCGGGCTAAAGAATGTTTAATAACCCGCAGATAACCGCCTTTGCGTTCTTTGTAACGCGGGGCCAATTCATGATAAATTTTATCCGCGGCCGCTTCGGGCAATTTTTTTAATAACAATCGATAAACGGCCAATTTTTGCTTTTTTCCGTAGGAAACTAAGTGTTCAACGAAAGGACGCAGTTCCCTCGCCCGGCTTTCAGTGGTTTCAATTTTTTCCTGCAAAATCAGGTTATTGGCTAAAATTTTCAAAAATGGTTTTTCCATGTTTATTTTTTTCCTTCGTCCTCTTCAGCCAAAACAGCGGAAACTTTATCAAAATGGTCTTTTAAGACATCAGCTGTTTTGTGCAAGGCCTCTGAAGGCGAAATAGACCCGTCGGTTTCAATTTCAATCTTTAACCGATTATAGTCGGTTTTTTCGCCAACACGCATATTCTCTATCGAGGTATTGACCTTGGTAACCGGCGAGAAAATGGCGTCAAGAACAATAGTGCCGATGGCTAAACGTTCAATTTTCCGGTCAGCCGACGGCAAATAACCCAATCCTTTTTCCACGGTCAACTCCATGTCTAATTCCACTTTTTTGTCAGTAAGGCTGGCTATATGAAGCCCGGGATTAACAATCTCTACTTGAGGATTGGTTTTGATATCATTGGCTTTAACTTCTTTTTCTCCTTTGATCTTAAGGGTTAAAACCTGAGGCTCGTCGGCAAAAAACTTAAAGCGCACTTTTTTTAAATTAAGAGTCAACTCAACGATGTCCTCAACTACTCCGGGAATGGTGGTGAATTCGTGGCCGACGCCTTTAATTTTTATCTGGGTGATGGCGGCTCCGGGCAAAGAAGAAAAAAGAGCCCGGCGCAAAGAGTTGCCTAAAGTCAAACCGAATCCGGTGTAAAGCCCTTCAATATGAAAAACGCCGGCTGTCCCGTCATCGGAAATTTTTTTAATCTTTACTGTTTCACTAAGATTATGATAAAGTTTTTCCATAATTTTTATTAAAATTTGCGAACCTTTTTATCTTGAATAATACTCGGCGACCAAATCAAGGTCAAATGGCAAATTTATTTCCTGAGGGTTATCAACCAGCTCGCCGATCAATTTTTCTTTATCTAAATTCAGCCATTTCGGCGGGTCAAATTTTTTCATTTTTAATTCCAAACCGTCAAAAATTTTCAATTTTCGGGAATTAGCATTCAGGCCCACTTTTTCGCCGATTTTAACCTCATAGGAAGGAGCGGACACTTTCTTATTTTTTACCAAAATATGGCCATGATTAACCAATTGGCGCGCGATAATCCGCGAATCAGCCAAGCCCAGACGAAAAACAACATTGTCCAAGCGTTTTTCCAATGATTCCAAAACTTTTCCGGTTTCTTTTCTGCCGCGGAAAAGCTGTTGCATCTGGTGATTGCTGATGCCATAGGAAATCTGAACTTTTTGTTTTTCCTGAAGCTGCCGGCCGAATTCCGAAAGCGTTCTGCGGCCTTTGCCTCCTTTTTTGTTGCCGTGCATACCGGGTTTGGAAGGACGGCGAACCAAAGCGCATTTCGGAGAATTACAACGAAACGCTTTCAAAAAAAGTCTGGTTCCTAAAGCTCTCTCTTTTTTTTCGGTTATTTTTAACATAATTTCTTAAACTCTTCTGGTTTTCCGCGGCCGGGGACCGTTATGCGGAATCGGAGTGATATCTTTAATGGCCACAATATCAAAACCGCGGTTGGCCAACGCTTTGAGGGCGGAATTACGGCCGCCGCCGATGCCTTTTATATAAACCTCAATACTGGAAGGACCGGATTGCTGAAGTTTCTCGGCTACGGCCTCGGCCACTTTGCTGGCCGCGAAAGCCGTGGCTTTTTTGGGGCCGGAAAATCCCAAAGAACCGGCGGTAGCCCAAGCTAAAACGTTTCCCTTCATATCAGTAGCCGTAATAACAGTATTGTTATAGCTAACTTGAATATAAATACGGCCGGATTCTACCCGCTGTTTAACTTTCCGGGCTTTTTGGCTAGCTAACGCTTTTTCAGTTGAAGCTCCTTCTTTTAAAGTCGCCTCTTCGGTTTTTGTGACTATTTTCTTTTTTCCCATGATAAATTAATTTTATGTCTTCTCTAATTTTCTCCGACCACTGCCTACCGTTTTCCGCACGTTGCCGCGAACCGTTCGGGAATTGGTTTTAGTCCGCTGTCCTCTTACCGGCAAACGTCTCAAATGGCGAGTGCCCCGGTAGCAAATAATTTCTTTTAACCGATTGATATTTTGTTTAATTACCTGGCGAAGTTCTCCTTCTATTTTGTATTTCTTTTCTATAAAATCTTTCAGTTGGCTAATTTCCTGAGCATTCAAATCCTTAACTCTTTTTTGCGGGTCAACCTTGGCGTCTTTAATAATCTGGCGCGCTGAAGACGGCCCTATGCCGTAAATATAAGATAAAGAAATTTCCACCTTTTTATTATCGGGAATGTTGACTCCTAAAAATCTCATAATTATCCTTGTCTTTGTTTATGTTTGGGATTGGAACAAGTGATATAAAGCCGTCCGCGACGCCGGGCAGTTTTACATTTCAAACAAATTTTTTTGACTGATGAACGAACTTTCATAAATTTCGCTTAAATTAAAGCCTTCTTGTAATTCTCCCCCGCTTGTCATCGTAGGAAGTAATATCAACGACAACGTGGTCGCCGGGGATCACTTTTATGTGATGGAGTTTCAAACGCCCCCCCAAATAAGCCAAAATTTCCCGGTTATTTTCCTTTAACCGAACCCTAAAGGTTAAACCCGGCAAGGCCTCTTCAATGATTCCTTCAACTTTAATCGTGTTTGATTCCGATGGCATTAATGTCTCCTATAATAAAGATATAGATTGGAAAAGTCAAGTCAGACCTTATTTCTTACAGAAATGATAATTCCAGCCAAAAACAAATAATACAGCGAAATGCACCAAAAATTAAGATTGAAATTAATCGGCACCGCCATTTTGGCGAAGAAATTGATAATAAAAATTTCATAATTCAGAAACAAGGACACCAGCCAGCCCAGGATTAAAGCCAGATAATAAGACAAAAAATGAAAGAAGCCGATTGAGAATCCCAAAGCCATGGTCAAGGGAATAGCCACTAAAATCAGAATATTGGAGATTAGGGCCACAAGAGAAAAATTCCCGAAAACGACAATTAAAATAGGGGCGGTCGCCAATTGAGCGGATAAAGTCATTAAAAGGTTTTCCCGCCAGGCAAAAAACCCCGGTTTATCGCCAAATCTCAATAATTTTTTAAGCGCCGGCCGGAGATAAATTATGCCCAAAACCGCCAGAAAAGAAAGCTGAAATCCGACATCAAAAACCAATGATTTCGGATTAAAAAGAACAATCAGGAAAGCGGCCAAAACGATGCTGTTTCTCGGTTGGTAAATCCGGCCCGCCAAATTAGCCAATAAAACAACAAAACTCATAATCACCGCCCGAACGGCGGACGGATCAAAGCCGGTCATGGCCACAAAGCCCAAAATAACCAAAATGGTTATTATAAAAGTTAGGGACTGCGGAAAAATAAAGCCGACCGCCGCGGCTATCGCCACCACGATAATGGTGATATTTTGTCCCGAAAGAGCCGTCAAATGAGTGGTGCCGCTCAAACTCATGGCCTGCTTGAAATCTTTGTCTAAATTCCCACGCTCGCCGAAAGTCAGCCCGGCCAAAAGAGCGGCTTGATTGGGAACTAAAACTTTTTGATAAGAATCAATAATAGAATGTTTAAAATTGAAAAGAGTTGATTTAATTTTTGAGCCAAATCCTGATTTTACTAATTCGGCTTTGGGAAAACCGGATGAACCGTTAATTTTTTCTTTGGCCAAGTAATTAACATAAGAGCTGTCTATTTGGCCGATAAACGAATCCGAGGGCTTCTCAATCTTTCCATTAAACACCAGTTTATCTCCGTAATGAAATTGGGGATAAAGCATCAGTTTAACCGAAATTCTGCCTCGGTAGGACTCACTAAGCTGAACGGTCAAATTTTGAGTGTTAGAACTATATTGAGGATCATCGACAACTATGCCGCTGAAATTTATTTTTTTATTGAAGTCAATTTTGATGTCTTTAAATTTTGAATCATACCTTATGTAGTATCCGGCGCCGGAAAGGATAAAAACGGTTAAAAGCGCCAAAATTACCAATTTTTTTGTAAAAAAATTCGTAGATTCGGATAAATTTGCTCCGACTTTGTCGAGAGTCCTCGATGGAATCGGGATAGTTTGGAGTCGGTCCAAAAACAAAAAAATCACCGCCAAAAGCAGAGCGGCAATAACAATTATTAAAAACCCTATCCCGAAGCTGGCGGCTAAAACTCCAACCAAAAAGAAAACGATGCCAAAAAAGAAAATATCATAAGAGAACATAATAATTTTTTAATTTAAAGATTACTATTGTAATTCCACGATCGTGGAATTACAATAGTAAAAAAATTTCAGGAAATTACTCCCCCGCCTAATAGTTCCTCGGTTTTAGAATAAAACACCGCCGATTGGCCGCTAGCCACGAATTTTTGCGGCTTTTTGAAAATCAAATTATAATTTCTACCTTTTTTATAAATTATAGCTTGACTTAATGGCTGCCGGTAGCGAACCCGAGCCAAAACCAATTGCCTTTTGTTAGCCGCCGCTTGCGGGTTTATAAAATTTACGTCTTTTAATTCAATTTCTTTTCTATAAAGCGCCGGGTTGTTTTCGCCTTCAGCCACGATTAAAACGTTGTTTTTGACGTCTTTAGCCGCCACGTAATAGGGTTTTTCCCCGGATACCTCCAGGCCGTGCCGCTGACCGATGGTGAAATAAAAAATTCCCGGATGCCGGCCGACGACTTTGCCTTCGGTGGTGATAATTTTGCCCGGTTTCTCCTTGATTTTCTTTTTCAGGAATTCCCGGAGCTTCACCTCGCCGATAAAACAAATGCCCGAAGTGCCTTTTTTTAAAGCGTTCTGCAATCCTAATTTCTCCGCCATCTGCCGCGTTTCTGATTTCAGATAATCACCTATCGGGAAAAGACAGTATTTTAACTGGTCTTGAGTCAAAGTCCATAAAAAATAACTTTGGTCTTTCGCGCTATCGCGGCCAGAATATAGAATATAGGATTTAGAATTAAGGGATTTTTTAATTTTTCCCCTAAATTCTAAATTCTTACTTCTGAATCCTAATCTGACATAGTGTCCGGTGGCGATGAAATCCGCGCCCATTTTTATGGCCTTTTTCAAAAAAAGCGGAAATTTTATGAGCTTATTGCACTGGATGTCGGGGTTGGGAGTGCGGCCGGCTTTATATCCCCGAAACATATAATCCACCACCTGTTTGCGGTATTCTTTTTCAAAATCAAAAGTTAAAAGAGGAATGCCGAGTTTAGCCGCCACCCTAATAGCGTCCCGCCGTTCATCAACCCAGCAAAGAGATTTTTTCTTGGAGTAAGTTTCCACCGGCTGGGTCCAGTTTTTCATAAAAACCCCAGTCACTTCATAGCCTTGTTTTTTTAAAAGCGCAGCAGCGACCGAACTATCCACTCCTCCGGACATCGCGACAAAAACTCTTTTTTTATTTTTTGTTATTTTCATATTTTTCTTTATTTATATTATTACAATTAAAACCAAAAAGAAAAAGGCATTCTTTCTAAGAAAGAATGCCTTTTAGTAGAGAACTACTAACAGGATTTACGGCGAAGAAAAATCCAACGGTTATAGCTAGCCCAACGAAAAGCGTTAAATTCACCAATCTATATAATCAACCAATATTCGGTTGTTAAATTGCTGTTTTATTTATGACAATACTTCGTCATAATTATCGTTATTTTATCAACTTCGCAAAAATTTGTCAAATACAAAAATGTATTTATATTGTTCACCAAAAGATGAGATAGTTTTGTTTACTAAACATAAAAGACGGCCGTTTTTTATGTTTAGTAAATACTTCAGAATATTTTAGAAAATAGGGATTGGGGATTTTAAACCATCTGATTAATTGTTCCCCTTTTGCTGATTTCAAAAATTTGAACATATGGCAACATCTCATGTTTTTTTAGGTCATATAAAAGTTGCTCGGGAACTTTATTTTTCCCTATCCAAACACTCTGCTGAAGCATAGAAAAACTTAAAGAAGCAAGGACGGCTCTTAGCCAACTGCGTTTATGCCTTTCTTTTTCCGGAATATCAAAAATAACTATTCTAAATTTATCATCTGATTCTTTTTCATAATTAATGCTTCTTTTGTAGAAGATTTTCTCTTTTTTTATTAACTTCAATCTTTCTAAGCCATTTTTAGTTATTTTCCAAATTGTTCCTTTTTTGGCAATATTTTTCTTCTGTATTAATCCTTGATTTTTAAGTCGGTTTAAAACCGAATAAAATTTTTGTTGCTGATTATATTCAAAAGCCCAATCGGTTTTAAAGTTAGGCGCTCCATATTTTATGGTTCGTCTCATTTTGCGATAAGATTCGCCATAACTAGAAGTAAAAACATCAAACAAATTAACCGTTGTCTCGGCTTGAGCTTGAAGAATTTCTAAAATTTTAGGAATAATTTCACCGCCTCTTAACATATCTTTTTAAGTTTACTAAACTTATCTGACGGCCGTCAATTATGTTTAGTGAAAATGAAAAAATAAAAATAAATAAAATTGCGAAGTTTATCTTTTTTCTGCTCTTTCCACATATTCCCCTGTCTGAGTGTTTATTCTGATAATATCTCCTTCATTTATAAAAAGCGGAACGAGGATTTTGGCGCCGGTTTCAATGGCGACGGGTTTGTTGCCGCCTTGCGCCGTGTCGCCGCGGATAGAAGGCGGAGCTTCCAATACTTTGAAATCAACTTTAATCGGCAATTCAATGCTAAGAATCTTATCCTGGAATTTCAAAGAAACAATCTCTAAATTGGGTTTTAAAAAATTGGTAATTTCATCGCCCAACTCTTCTTTCTTGAAAGAAAAACGATTTTTAGGATTGCCGGCTTCGTCAAACCAATAAATGCCGCGGCTCTCATAAAGAAAACGCGATTTCATTTTTTCAATTTCGGCTTCCTCAAAACTGTCGGCTGGCTTGAAATTCCGGCTGAAAAGCTGGCCGGTCTGAAGGTTTTTTATTTTGGTCTGGACACTGGACCCGCCGCGGCCCATGTGTAAATGCTTGACCTCCAAAACCACGAAAGGATTGCCGTCAATTACGACAAAACTTCCGGTTTTTAAATCATTGATAGATAACATGCCTTAATTATA
>JAVHOD010000052.1:0-34603 GCA_036169835.1 Minisyncoccota bacterium
GCCATTGATAAATTTAAAATATTCAAAGTTTTTTTGTTTGCCTTTCTCGATCAGAGTCATCATCCCGGCCGCCGTTTTCATAAGAAAATTTATCGCTAAGTGGCCCACATTATGATAAGTCGGGGCGTATTGAGCGGCGGGATTGCCTAAACCGACAATAAGACGGTATTTATTTTTTTTATCCATAATTATTTAGATAAGGGCTTGCCCAGTTAACTCAACTCCGAATAAGTAAAAATTTATTGAGATAAATTTTTACTTGAATTGTGCTCCGCTAATCTCTTTCTATTATATTATTGGTATGATCTACATAATATTCTCTATTTCTTTGAACTTAACAATATAAGTAAAGTATAGAAGAATATCATCGGAGTTGAGTTACTGGGCTTGATTTTCGGCTTTTTAACATTATAATATAACAGATATTAATATACTATTATGCGGAAATTTTTTTGGTCATTCTTGGAGATTTTGGAAGTCGTAGCCATTTCCGTTTTTGCCGTTTTTATTATCAGGACTTTTTTGTTTCAGCCCTTTTTGGTCAGCGGCGCCAGCATGGAGCCGACTTTTTCCAACGGGAATTATATTTTAGTTGATGAAGTAAGCTACCGATTCCGCGAGCCCCAGCGGGGCGAAGTGATAGTTTTCGAACCTCCGGTCGGGGGCAGTTATTTCATTAAAAGGATTATCGGGTTGCCTAATGAAAAAGTGAAAATTCAAGACGGCGAAATTATTATTTTTGATCCAGGGGGCAATAAAATTTTGCTTAAAGAAAGCTATATTCCGGCTGATATCAAAACCTTCGGGGACTTAGAGGCGGTTTTGAAGCCGGACCAATATTTTGTTTTGGGCGATAACCGCAATTACAGTTTTGATTCCCGCGCCTGGGGCTTTTTAGCCAAAGACAAAATTATCGGCTTGGTGAAATTGAGAATCTGGCCGATTACCTCCGTTATGGCCTTTGGAACGCCGAATTATTAAATATATGCCCAGTGACTCAACTCCGATGGTCCATCTGAATTTTCGGAAGAAAATTCAGATGGACAGAAGTACTGGGCAAAGAGTAAGATTAATTAAATAAAACAAAATCATTAATTATCAACTTTGACATATCTGATAGAATGTCGGAGTTGAGTTAACTGGGTATGGAAGGCGCTAAAAATAAAAAGATCAAAAAAAACAAACAAATTTTTCAGGCGCCCAAAGGGATGCCCGACATCCTTCCCAGGGATCAGGTTTGGTGGGAAAGAATTTTTGAAGTCGGGAAAGAAGTCAGTTCTCTATATGATTTTTCTTTCATTGAAACTCCGATTTTAGAATCGGCGGGGCTTTTTGAAGCGTCATTGGGCGAAGCCAGTGATGTCATTGAAAAGCAGATGTATGTTTTTAACACTAAAGGCGATCAGCGTCTGGCTCTGCGGCCCGAAGGCACCACTCCGATTTGTCGGGCTTATTTGGAAAACCACATGGGCTATTACGCTCATCCCTTGAAGGTGTTCTATCACGGGCCGATGCTCCGTTACGAGCAGCCCCAGGCGGGTCGCTACCGCCAGCATCATCAATGGGGATTTGAGATTATGGGGGATAATCATCCGGTTTATGACGCCCAGATAATTTTTGCCATTCACCGTTTTTTGAATCTGTTAAAAATAAAAGGCATCAATTTTCGGATTAATACCATCGGTTGCCGGGTTTGCCGACCCAATTACCGGAGAAAACTTTTGGAATATTATCAGCCTCTTAAAAAAGAACTTTGCGAGGATTGCCAGCGCCGGCTGGAGGTTAATCCATTGCGGTTGCTTGACTGTAAAAACGGAAATTGCCTGGCCTTAAGATCTTCGGCTCCGGTGATTCTTAACCACCTTTGTCAGAATTGCAATAATCATTTGCGGGGTGTTTTGGAATTCGTTGAAGATAATGATCTGGCTTATATTTCCGACCCTTTTTTGGTAAGGGGGTTGGATTATTACAATCGGACGGTTTTTGAGATAGACGTTCCTGAACTGAAAATGGCTTTGGCGGCCGGCGGCCGTTACGATTATCTTACGGAGATAATCGGAGGCCAAAGCGTGCCGGGCGTCGGCGGCTCAATCGGCCTTGAAAGAGTAATTGAGGTGATGAAGCAGCAGCAGATTGTTCCCGAATTAAAATCCAAGCCGCGAGTTTTTTTTATCGCGGTCGGGGACCAGGCGGAGAAATCGGGCTTGGTTTTGGTGGAAAATATGCGGCGGGCCGGCATTGCCGTCAGCGAAGCCCTGGGCCGAAAATCCCTTAAAGCGCAATTGAAAGCCGCCGACAAAAAAGGAGTTCCTTTGGTTTTAATTTTTGGCCAAAAAGAGGTTTTTGAAGAGACGATTATTCTCAGGGATATGAAATCCGGTGTTCAAGAAAATATGCTTTTAAGCAAATTAGTCGAAGAAATTAAAAAAAGATTACATCCGAATCATTCGACCAAATAGATTAATTCGCATGGATTGTTTATTTTGTAAAATAATAAAAAAAGAAATACCGGCTGAGATTATTTATGAAGACGAGAACGCTTTAGCTATTTTAGATATTAATCCCCGAGCCCCGGGTCACACGATGGTCCTCTCTAAAGTTCATAGCGAGACAATCCTGGATTTGCCGGAAAATGAAGTCGGGCCGCTTTTTTCAGCCGTCAAAAAAATTACCCGATTAATCCAAAAAAGCTTGAATCCCGAAGGGTTTACTATTGGAATCAATCACGGTAAAATAAGCGGCCAGGTCATTGACCATCTGCATATTCACATTATTCCCAGATTTAAAAATGACGAGGGGAGTTCAATTCACAGCGTGGTCAATAATCCGCCCAAAGAGTCGTTAAAAGAGATAAAGAATAAAATAAAATTACAAAGCGATTATGGAAATTAGAAAAAAAGAAAAAGAATCGGTTGCCGGTCTCCTTTACCGCTTCAGTTTAAAGATGAAACAAAGCGGGATACTTCGCGAAGTTAAGAAGCGGCGTTTTTATCATCGGCCGCCTAATCGCCGCAAAACTCGGATCGCGGCTGTTTATCGCGAAGGCAAAAAGAAAGAGCTGGAGAAAGCCAAAAAATTAGGCGAATTATGAACGAAATTTCGGTTGTCAGTCTGAATAATAAATACCGATTTTTAGAGAAAAAAATAAGAAGGATAACCCACAAATTCCTTCAATTGCTGAAAAAAGAAAATTGTCATTTAGGGATTTTTTTAGTTACCAGCCGGAAAATGAAATTTTTAAATAAGAAATTCAGAAATAAAGACAAGACGGCCGAAATTCTTACTTTTATTGAACCGAAAAAATATCCCCATCCGGAATCCAAGTTTAAATTTCTTGGGGAAATTTATTTAAATCCCGATTGTATCGCGCCGGAAAATATTAGCCGTCTGGCAGCCCACGGCCTGCTTCATTTATTCGGTTTTTTTCACAAGAAAAAAAGTGATAGAATAAGAATGGAGGCTAAAGAATATTTTTTAATTTCCCATGTCTAATATCATTACCGGTCTTGATATCGGGTCAAGCAGCATCAAAGTCGTAGTTTCGGAAATCAAAAACAACGGCCGTTTTCTGGTTTTAGGAGCTTTCAAACGGCCTTCGGTCGGATTCAGAAAAGGGGTTTTATCCGATTTTGAAGACGCTACGGTTTCTTTGAGAAACATTATCAGTGATCTTAAGGGATTAAGCCCTAAAGCGCTTAAAAATGTTTATGTCAATGTTAATGGCGCCAATATTAAATCTTGTCTTTCAAAAGGCGTAGCCGGCGTGGCGCGGGCTGACAGCGAGATTCGCCGTGATGACGTTGAGAAGGCCATCCAAGCCTCCCGAGCCGTGAATTTGTCTTCAAATTACGTCGTGCTTCACAATATCACCCGCGAATTTTTCGTTGACGGCATCGGAGGGATTCAAGACCCTTTGGGGATGACTGGTACCAGGTTGGAAGTGAATAGCTTGGTGGTTGGGGCGTTTAGCCCCATAGTTAACGATCTGACCAAATGCCTGGAGCGGAACGGGATAACAACTGTCAGCGGCTTGATTTTCGGTCCTTTGGCGGCCAGTGAAGCGGTTTTATCAAAACAGCAAAAGGATTTGGGGGTTTTAGTGTTGGATATCGGGTTTGGCACTTCCAGTTTAGCCGTTTATGAAGAAAATAAAATTCTTAAAACTTTAAGTTTGCCGATAGGAGCCGGTAATATTACCAACGACATTGCCGTTGGCTTGAGAATTCCGGTTGGAGCGGCGGAGAAAATAAAATTAAGTTATGGCTTCGCTTTTGCCAAAGAGACGCCGCGGCGCGAAGTTTTTAATTTACAGGAAATTGATAATTCATTAAAAGGCGAAATATCCAAACGTTTTCTTTCCGAAATTATTGAGGCGCGACTTGCCGAAATCTTTGAAATCATAAATAATGAAATTAAGAGTTTGGACCCCAAGATCAATTTTCCGGCGGGCGTGGTTATCACCGGCGGGGGGGCTAAGTTGCCCGGAATAGTTGACCTGGCTAAGCAAGATTTAAAATTGCCGGTCCAGATTGGGCTTCCCGAGTTGACTAATTTTGATATCAAAGATTACGATTGTCAGGAGCTAATCAGCGATCCGGAATTCGCCACGGCCGTAGGGTTGGCTATCTATGGGCTTAATCATCAGGAAGGAAACTCGCGCTCCTCAATTTTTAATTTGAAAAAATTTTTGCAGAATTTGATACCATAAGAGTATGCCCAGTAACTCAACTCCGATGGTATTCTTCTGTGATAATGCGTTGTAGGATAAAAAGATGAAGTTTATTTTATTGGTTATATCTAAAGAACCTAACAAAACAAACAGAAGAATACATCGGGACAAAAATCATTAAACCAAGATATATGAAAAATAAAAAACAAAACAAGTTAGTCGAATTAATATCAATCAACTCCAAGATGAGAGATTTTTGTCTTTCGGAGTTGAGTTAACTGGGTATGACAAAAAATAAAAAATCCAAAGCTTTTAATCTGGCTCATATTAAAGTGGTGGGCGTGGGCGGCGCCGGCGGCCATATTATTACCCGAATGGCCCAGAAAGAAGGCATTAAAAACGTGGAATTTATTGCCATTAATACCGATGCCCAGGATTTGGAATACACTCAAGCTCGCAAGAAAATTTATATCGGCAAGACTTTAACAAGAGGGATGGGAGCCGGAATGAATCCGGAATTAGGCAGGCAGGCGGCCGAGGAAAATCGTTCCGAAATCAGCGAAGCGCTTCAAGGAGCCGATATTGTTTTTATTACGGCGGGTTTGGGCGGGGGGACCGGCTCTTTGGGGGCAGGCGTGGTGGCTGACATCGCCCGCGAGATCGGCGCTTTGACCATCGCTGTCGTCACCAAGCCGTTTTCTTTTGAAGGTGCCCAGCGGATGCGAATCGCCCAGGAGGCCTTAGCTCAAATTAAAACCAAAGTTGACACTTTGGTCGTTATTCCCAATGACCGGATTTTCAATATCATCAATAAAGATACCTCGCTTATTAAGGCCTTTGAATTTGTTGACGACATTTTAAAAAATGCGGTTCAAGCCATTACCGAACTGATTGTTTCTCCGGGGCTTATTAACTTGGATTTTGCCGATATTAAAGCCGTAATGAAAGACGCCGGTTCGGCGATTATCGGCATCGGGGTGACCGCGGGAGCGGAGAGGGCGGCTAACGCGGTAAATATGGCTGTCAATTCACCCTTATTGGAAAACTCAATTGATGGCGCTAAAGGCGTTCTTTTCAGTATTTCCGGCGGCCGGGACCTTAAAATGAGCGAAATCCAAATTATCGCCAAAAGTATTTCTGATTCCGTTGATCCCGGGGCTAAAGTTATATTCGGCGCTTATTACGACCGCCGGCTTCCCGCGAAACACATCAAAGTGACGATTATCGCCACCGGATTCAGTTTCGGCAATACGCCTCAAATTATAAAGTCGGGTTCTTTGTTCACCCCTTTATACCAAGACGAGGCTGCGGAAATCGCCGACTTAGACAATAAAAGAGAGAAACCGGTTGAAGAAAAAAATAAAGTTGAAGAAAAAACAGAAATTCCGTCTTTCCTGCGCCGCAAAAAACATCGGTAAATAAATCTCAAAAATCCGTTTCAGCCTGATTTCAAAGCCAGAGCCTCAATTTTTATTTATAAATTAGAATCAAATATGGCAAACAATGCGGCTTTTATAGATAGTAATAATCTTTATAAGGCAATGGAGATGATAGGCTGGAAGTTGGATAACGCCAAGTTCAGGACATTTCTTTCAGATAAGTATGATGTTTTGAAAGCTTATTTGTGCATCGGGTATGTACCGCAAAATCAGGCGATGTACACTAAACTGCAACAAAAAGGTTATATTCTGGTTTTCAAACCAATTCTTACGCTAAAAGACGGAACGACAAAGGGCAATTGCGACGCCGATCTTGTTTTGAGGGCGATGATTGAATATCCTAATTACGATAAAGCAGTCATTGTCGCCGGAGACGGGGATTATTATTCTTTGATTGATTACCTGAAATCGCAGAATAAATTAGAGCAAGTTCTTGTTCCCGATGAGGAGAGATATTCCGCGTTGCTTAAAAAGGTGAATGATGAGCATTTGAAATATATTTCCTTCATCAGTCGGATGAAAAATAAATTAGAATATTTATCGAAGAAGCCCTAAAAATGAAAAGGGCCCCAGAAGGACGGAACCTTAAGGGAGCCTTTTCGTGATGATACCTCAATATACTACACTAAGCTCCCGTAAAAGTAAACTGTGCATATCTAACGGGGCGAAAATAACCAATAAACCGCACCACTCGAGTTAAGGATTGAACTCGTACTGCCGCTGTCGAGGGTTGTCATAGTGGCGAAAGTCGAGAACTAATATTAATATTTGTTTGCGCGATTACGAGCTACGCGATAAATAAAAACACCGGTAAAATCTCAAAAATCAAATTTTATTAAGATTTGATACCACATTTTTTAGATATAATTTACTTAGTGACCCAAATAGTATATATTTAGGTTAGTATAATAACCTAAACAACATATATGTCAGTTATAAGACGTATTCAAAAAGACGGTTGAATACCCGTCTTTTTGATTTTAAAGATTTCTTAACTCGGTAGGCAGATATTTATTGCATTTTTTTTGAATGGTTTCTAACTGCTTTTGTCCGAAGGGTTTGTATTTTTTATATTTCGGGTTGATTGTCTTTTCGGGTTTGAATTGCTGAAGAAAATATTTTTTAGCGCCTTTTAATTGTTTGGCTATATCTACAATATCTTTTAGTTGGTGTAGTTTCGGTATGATTGTGGTTCTGAATTCATAATTAATTCCGGATTTTTTGATTATCTCAATGCTTTTTTTAATTTTTTCTAAATTAACTTTCGTCCCCGCCACTTCGTCATATTTTGAAAATTGGGAATTGGAAATTGGAAATTGCGCCAAAGGCGCCTTTATGTCCATAGCCACATAATCTATGAGTTTTTCATCAATTAAGTTTTTTAACATTTCGGGATTTGAGCCGTTGGTGTCAAGCTTCACCGCATATCCAAGTTTTTTTATTTTTTTTATAAAATCCGGTAGGTTTTTATTTATGGTAGGTTCTCCGCCGCAGATTGCCACGCCATCCAATAGTCCTTTTCTTTGTTTTAAAAAATCAAAAAAATCTTTTTCGGAAATTTTAGCGTGTTTGTTAATATCTTCGGCTAAAACCAATTCGGGATTATAGCACCAGGGACAGGAAAAATTACAGCCAACTAAAAAAACCGTGGCCGCGATTTTGCCCGGATAATCAATAAGGGTAAGTTTTTGGAGACCGCCTATCAGCACGTTATTTGACAGCAGTTGTGGATTTTATTTTAAAAGTTTTTCTCTCTTTAAATTCCTCTTGTTTACCCAAATTCCACTGCGATACCGGTCTTAAATACCCAACAATCCTTGAATAAACCTCGCAGGGCTGTTTGATGGCGCATTTCGGACAGAGGAAATGTTCTCCGGTTAAATAACCGTGAGTGGGGCAGATGGAGAAGGTGGGCGTTAAAGTGACATAAGGCAGATGAAAATTTTCAAAAACTTTTTTAATCAGATTTTTGGCGGTTTGGACGTCGGAAATTTTTTCTCCCAGTAAAAGATGCAGAACAGTGCCGCCGGTGTATTTGGCTTGAATTTCGTCTTGCAGTTTTAAGGCCTCAAAAATATCATCAGTGTGATTAACCGGCAATTGGGTAGAGTTGGTATAATAAGGTGTTTTTTTTGTGCCAGCCGAAATAATTTCGGGATATTTTTCTTTGTCTTTTTGTGCCAGCCGATAAGCGGTTGATTCCGCCGGGGTGGCTTCTAAGTTATATAAATATCTGGTCTCTTCTTGGTATCGGATTAATCGTTCTCTCATGAAATCCAAAACTTCCAAGGTGAATTTTTTTCCGCTTTTGGAAGATATGTCTTCATTCATAAAATTCAACAGGGCTTCATTCATTCCAACCAAGCCAATAGTGGAAAAATGATTGGCATAATAAGCGTTTCTCATTTTTTTTACTCCGGAAAGATAATATTTTGAATAAGGGTACAGACCTTTTTCAATGAAATTTTCAACGGCTTTTCTTTTGATTTCCAAGCTTTCTTTGGCCAAATCCATGACTTCGGCTAACCTCTTAAAAAATTCTTTTTTGGTTTTAGAAAGATAACCGAGCCGGGGCAAATTGACGGTGACGACTCCGATAGAACCGGTCAGGGGATTGGAGCCGAATAAACCGCCGCCCCGCTTGTAAAGCTCGGCATTACTCAAACGCAAACGGCAACACATACTCCGGACGTCTTCGGGTTTCATATCGGATAGGATGAAATTTGAAAAGTAATTTACTCCATATTTGGCCGTGGCTTCCCACATTGGTTTTAAAGCCGGGCTATCCCAGGGAAAATCCTTGGTGATATTAATGGTCGGGATGGGGAAAGTAAAAGGCCGGCCCTTGGCGTCTCCTTCCATCAGGACTTCGTAAAATGCCCGGATTAAAACGTTCATTTCTTCCTGGAAATCCTTATAAGTTTCCTTTTGCGGTTTGCCGCCGATAATCACTGATTGATTGGCCAGGGCCGCTGACGGGGAGACGTCCAAAGTGATATTAGTGAAAGGATTCTGGAAACCAACCCGGGTAGGAATGGCGCAATTGAAAATAAATTCTTGGAGTGCCTGTTTGACTTGCTGATAGTTTAAATTATCGTATCTGATAAAAGGGGCGAGCAGGGTGTCAAAATTAGAAACGGCTTGAGCGCCGGCTGATTCTCCCTGGAGGGTATAAAAGAAATTAACCAGCTGGCCCAAAGCGCTTCGGAAATGCTTGGCTGGCCCAGCTTCCACTTTACTCGCCACGCCGCCGAAGCCCTTTACTAAAAGGTCATACAAATCCCAACCGCAACAATAAGTGGCTAAAGAATCCAAATTATGAATATGAAGGTCGCCGCTTTCCGCCGCTTGCCGGATTTTTTCGGGATAAATTTTATTAAGCCAATATTTTTTGGTGACGGCGGAAGTGACGTAATGATTTAACCCCTGGAGAGAATAAGCCATATTGGCGTTTTCCTTGACCTGCCAATCCAATTCGGAAATATACTGGTCAACCATTTCCACCGCTTCATTAATGGCGGTGGAGGCCTCTCTTATTTTCCGGCGTTGTTCCCGGTACAAGATATATGCCTTGGCGGTTTCGGCAAAGCCCTCTAAAATTAAAACTTCTTCCACGATGTCCTGGATTTCTTCAACGGTGGGAATTTCCGTTTTTTTGAAACGACGTTGCATTAAAGAGGCGACTTTGTCGGAAATTTGTTTGGCCTTTTTGCCGTCGCCTTGGTCGCTGGCGGTCAGCGCTTTAACGATGGCTTGCGTGATTTTTTCTTGCTCAAATTTTACTATCCGGCCGTCTCTCTTTTTGATTTCGTTGGACATGATTTTTGATAAGTGATTTAGATTTAAAAATATTCTATCACAGGCAATTACCGAAAACAACAAATTTAATAGCTGATTTTAATAATATTTTATGCTATAATTATAAAAATATTTGTTCTTTGTAAATAGGACTGCCGTCGTCTAACCAGGAAGGACGTCTTCGGAAAAAGCCACAAGGGTTTATTGATCGGAGAGGCGCCTCTCTTAAGGCATTTTCAGAAGAAAGAGCGGGTTCAAATCCTTGCCGGCGGTCTTTAATAAAAATAAGGAGGTGAAGCGATGGCTAATCTTTTACAAGAAAGAATTTTAGAAAAGGAAGAAATTGAAGAATTTATTCCTCATCGGGGAAAGTGGTTGCTTTTGGATAAAGTTACGGAAATCCAGGAAAAATCCATTGTCGCCATAAAAACATTTACCGCGGAAGAATGCGAAGGGCATTTTGGGATAGTCCCCGGACATTTAATTTGTGAAGCTTTAGCTCAAGCCGGCGCCGTTTTGGTTGGTTACCGTTGTGCTTCTTCTGGAAATAAAAAAATTCCGCTTTTAAGGCATGTTACTGACGCAAAATTTATTTCTGTGGTGAGACCCGGTGAACGAGTGACGCTTGAAGTGGAATTAATAAATTCAAAAGAGGATGTTTTCTTGTTAAGAGGGATGGCCTTGATCAGCCTGAAAAAAGTTGTCAGCTGGGAAGGAACGGGCTTTGCTACGGATGAATTGAAATTTTAAGATTTTGCCCTCCGACATTTTGTCAGAGGGCTTTTTATTTTATCTTGACGTTTTGATGCTTCAATTTTATTATGCTTTAATAAAAGAACAGTCATATGCAAAGCGAAATTCTAAAAAATAAAGGCGATAAAGTCGTTTTACTTGGGAACGAAGGAATTATCCGGGGCGCTTTAGAGGCGGGGGTTCAATTTATTTCTTCTTATCCGGGCACGCCGGCTTCGGAAATCGGCAATATTTTTTATCAGTTTTTTAAGTCAAAGAAATTACCCAAGGATGTTTATTTTGAGTTTTCCGTAAACGAAAAGATAGCCATGGAGGCGGCGGCTGGGGCATCTTTTTGCGGTTTGCGGAGTTTGGTGGCGATGAAAAATTTCGGCCTTAATGTCGCTTCTGATTTTCTGTACCCCTTGGTTTATTCCGGGGTTAAAGGGGGTATGGTTATTGTGGTGGCGGACGACCCTTCCTGCTGGAGTTCGGCTCAATCGGAAGATAACAGCCGGGGCCACGTTATCAAGGCGCATATTCCCACTCTGGAACCGTCAACGCCGCAAGAATGCAAGGATTTTACAAAACTGGCTTTTGAGTTTTCGGAAAAATTCGAAATTCCGGTAATGATTCGGGAAACGACCCGGGTGGCTCTTCAGGCCGGGCTGGTCAAGCTTGATGAAATAAAAGAGGGGAAGAGGAAGGCCAAATTTATAAAAAATCCGCGCCAGTTCGTAACTATGCCCCCCCGGGTTTTGGAAATGCACCGGGAACTTTTAGAGAAGATTGAAAAAATTAGAGAATTTTCCGAGAAGTCAGAAATTAACAGAATTGTCCCGCTAGGCGGGATCCCGCTAAGCGGGAAAAATTGTCAGGTGGGCATCATCGCTTCCGGAGTTTGTTATTTATACGCCAAAGAAGCACTTCGGGAATTGAATATTAAATTGCCTGTTTTGAAATTAGGATTTTTCTATCCGTTGCCGGATGAAATGATTAAAAATTTCATCAAGAATTTGGATGAAGTTTTGATAATTGAAGAATTGGAGCCATATCTGGAAAAAGAAATAGAAAGATTAGCCAAAGACGCCAACCCTAAATTGAAAATCAACGGCAAAAATCTTTTGCCTGAAGTCGGGGAAATAAAACCCGAATATGTGATTTTGGCTGTTTCAAAGCTTAGCGGAGCGAAGGCCGCTTTTTCTCTTGAAAAGCACCGGAAAGAATTTAAAAATATAAAAGCGCCGGAAAGAAATCCCCGATTTTGCCCGGGTTGTCCCTATAATTTCGTTTATTCGGTAATCAAAAAAATAGCTCCAAAGAATGCCATCTTCGGAGGCGAGATCGGCTGTTATATGCTGGCCCACTATCCGCCCCATGAAATGCAGGATTATCTTTATTGCATGGGTTCGGATATTTCAATAGCTCACGGGATCAAAAAAGCCATTAAGCAATCGGGAGGCGATGAATTCAACCAGAAAATTATCGCTTTTGTCGGCGACTCTTCTTTTTTTCACGCCAGCATTCCTCCGTTGCTTAACGCCGTTTTCAATAAATCCAATCCTTTAATAGTCATTTTGGAGAATAAAACTACGGCCATGACCGGCCATCAGCCGCACCCCGGCATTAAGGGAGATATTAAAATCGAGGAAATCGTTAAGGCCTGCGGCGTAAAAAATGTGAAAACAGTCGACCCGGTTAAAGTGAGGGAATTCGAGAGCGTCATCAAAGATTTTCTGAAGAAAAAAGAAATCTCGGTGATTATCGCCAAACATCCCTGTTTATTCGTAGAAAATTAATCATGCAAAAAAAATTCAGCGGCATAATAGTGGGTACCGGCGGGCAAGGACAAATTACCTTGCTTAATATTCTGATTAAAGCCGCTCAATTGGAAAATCTGGATGTTAAGACCTCCGAACTCCACGGTCTTTCCCAAAAAGGCGGATCAGTGGAGGCGCATTTTCGTTTCGGCAAAGATATTTTTTCGCCTCTAGTTGAAGAGGGCAAGGCCGATTTGATTTTCGCCCTGGAAATACAGGAAGCCGTGAAGGCCTGCTACTACGCTTCGAAAGAAGCCAAAACAGTATTTTTGGTCAATGATTTGTCGCTGGCGATTCCCGGCCAGAAACCTTTGACCAAAGAAGAAATTTTTAAAACTTTAAATAATTTTTCCGCGAAAGCGATTTTTATTCCCGCCGCCGAAATTTGCCAAAAAGAATTAAACGCCGCCATCGGCGCTGGCGTCTTTCTGCTCGCTTTAGCCGCTTTTAAAAATTTATTAACCTTAAAACCCGCTTCCGTCAAAAAAGCCATCAGGGAAATCGTTAAGCCGGAATATCGCAATCTTAATTCAAAGATTTTTGAATTAGCCCGAAAGAAAGCGGAATATTTTGATTTTTAAGATAGACTCTAATTACTCGTCGCCGTCCACAAGTAAATCAAATTTGTCCGAGAAAATATCCCGCGCCCCCCTGCCTAAAACAAGGAAAGGAATTTCCTTGAAGCGAGGCTCGAGGAGCGAGCGGGCATGGTTTTCCGACGAAGTCGGAAAGAGCGAGCGACGAAAGCCAGCGAGCGAGCACGCTGGGCGAGCGAGCGGTAGCAAAGGGAAATTCCTTTCCTTGTCGAACCTATTCTATCTCGTATCTTAAAGTCATTGTTACGGTAATTTCTTGAGAGCCCGCTTCAATAGTCGGAACGGTGGGAGCGGTTGCGCCTCCTACGCCAACGGACTTCATTGTTTCATAACCGTAATACACCGGCGTTGAACCTTCTTCAATTGAAAGAAGGCGCCCTAATTTGAATCCTCCGGCTTTAGCTACGGAAATTGCTCTTACTTTCGCTTTAGTAATAGCTTCATTTCGAGCCTGGTCTTGAACTAAAGTGGCATCATCAATCGTGAAAGAAAGCGAGGAAACTTCATTGGCGCCGTTTTTGACAACTCCCGCCAAAATATCGCCGATCTTTTTAAAATCCTTTATTTTCACTGAAACCGTCTGGCTGACGGTGTAGCCGACAATGTCCGGCGGCGGACATGGCGTGGTGACACTGCTTTCGGGATGCGAGCAGTTATAGTATTGGTAGCGCGGGTCTAAGCTGTAATTCGTGGTTTTGATGTCTTTGGGATCAACGCCGTTGGATTTAACAAAATCAATAGCTTTGTTTACTTTTTCAGTATTCTGACTTTGTAAATCGCCGATATCTTTCCCGCCTTCGGTTTTGACGCCGAAAGTGAATTGGGCCACATCCGGCACCGCCACCACTTTACCTTCGGCCGAAACCGAGAAGCTGCGGAATGAGGACGGCTGAATTGACCTGGAATAAGTTTTAACATAACTTACCGCCGCGTAGGCGATGAATAATAAGACGACAATAACGGCGGCCCCCAAATAATTTTTTATTTTGTTGTTCATAATCTTATTATAACAAAAAACCGCTCCGATAAAAATCAAAGCGGCTTTTTTTAATTTGCGTCTTACCGACGAAAATCTCTGCGAGGGGGTCTGCGTTTGGCATAGCATTCCCGGCAATAGACACTTGAACCATCACGAGGCTCAAATGGCAATTCGGTTATTGGAGTGCCACAATCGGCACATTTCCAATTTCCTTGAACCATCTGTCGCTTGAAGCCACCCTCTCTGTCGTTGTTGAAATCCACGATAAATTAAATTAACAATTTTCAATTTAACTTAAATATCTTGAAAATATTCTATGTTAATTTCTACTTCTTGTTAATTACTAGGGTTTATATTATACGACCTTTTTTCTTTTATACACCCGATGTGATTTTTAGTCAACCTTTTTGTTTTATTTTTGGAGCGTTTGAGTGAAGACGCGCATTATTGAGCCTGATAAAGATTCCGGATTAATAGAACCGCTGGGCGGAGGAGTGGTATTTTCGGTTGGCGGCGGAGTTTGAGTTGGCGGGGGAGGAGTATTACCTGTTGGCGGTTGCTGATTTGCCGGCGGCATCATTCCCTCCGGCGGATTTGTCATTCCCTGCTGGGGTTGTTGAGGTTGTTGTCCTTGTGGTGGCATATTTTGTTGAGTCGGCGGCTGTTGGTTGCCGGTTGGCGGCTGCTGTTGTGTTCGCATTTGTCCTTGTTGTCTAGGCTGTCCGGGTTGATTAAGTTGACCGGGCTGATTTGGTTGACTTGGTTGAAAATTTTTACATTCCTCAGGATTAGAAGTGCAGTATTTTTGGCATTCTTCCGGCCCCTTGCAACCGCCTGGACCAGCCTGCTGTGGCATTTGTTGGCCGCCTGGATTTACAGTCCCTGATCCAGGTTGAAAATTTTTACATTCCTCAGGGGTTTTACACCCGCCCAGCTCTCCTTGTCCGCCAGCCGACATCATACCTCTGGCGTTTGATCCGCCTTGGTCTTGAGACCCGCTTTGCCCCTGGCCTTGGGTTCCGCCCTGGCCTTGTTGATTTTGTTGATTTGACTGACCAGGTTGATCTTGGCCTTGCTGATTTTGACCCGGCCTTCTTTCTTGCGTTCCAAATTTTTGAAAACACTGATTGATAGAATCACCAGATTGTCGCCCAATCACAGATCCAGTTTTCATTTTTTCAACAACATCAGCGCCTAAAGAAGACGATATACAATCCAAAACTTCAGGCGGTATTGAAGAAAAAGAGTCTTTCATTTTTTGCTGGCCCTCTTCCATCCTTTTTAGATCAGCCTCGGGAATCATTCCATTTTCTTTGCCAAACTGAAAACAAGTTTCTTGATTGTCGGGATTATTGCAAAAAGTATCGCATTCGTCTTTGTTTTTACAGCCGCCCGGCCCCTTGCCTCCGGTCTTACGAACCATAACCGCGTCTTCTTTGCTCATAAACCCGGCCGCTTCAGCGAAGCTGGTGCATTCTTCAAAATGAGCGTCTTGCGAGCAATAAGTATTGCATTCCTCTTTGCCTTTACAGGCCGGCGGTTTTATCCCTTGTTTTATAGCCGCCAGCATTTTTTGGGAGTCGGCTTTTTCTTGTTCGTTCATAAAACCGGCTTCAATGGCGAAATTTGTACAAACTTCCATATTATTAGGTTCGCCGCAGTATTGGTCGCACGCTTCTTTGCCTTTACAGGGCGGCGGTTTCACGCCTCTTTTTAGAGCCGCCAGCATTTTTTGAGAATCTTCAAGTTCTTTGCCCTGGATAAAACCCGCTTCCACGCCGAAAGCCACGCATTTCTCCATATTATTCGGGTCCTCGCAATAAGAATCGCATTCTTTTTTATTTTTACAGGGCGGCGGTTTCACGCCTCTGGCGATGGCCGCTTGAACTTGTTTGGCTTCCGCCAAATCTTTCGCCGACATTAAATTATTTTTTTCCGCGAAAGAAACGCAATCATTGATGTTGTTGATATCGTCGCAATATGTTTCGCAGGCGTCTTTGCCGGCGCAGCCGCCGGGCCCCTTGCTCCCTGACGCCACGAAATTTTTGGCCGTATTGACTTCATCTTTCGACATCAGGTTGTTTTTTTCGGCGAAATTAAGACAAGCAGTGTTATTGTCCGATTTGTCGCAATAGGTCTTGCAGGATGCCGCGTCTTGGCAATTGCCAAGCTCCTTTACCGGATATTGGAGATTTGCCGCGCCGGCTGTTTCTTGAGCCAAAGCCACTTTATTAAATAAACCAACCGAGCCGATTATTGCTATCGCGGAGATGATAATAAAACTTATGAGATATTTTGTTTTCATATTATTCAAAAGGATTAGTTTTAACATTTTTAAAGGGGTTAGCTTTGTCGGCCGGATTGACGTCGGGTTTGCTTTCTAGGGGGTTTGCCCCTACCGAGGGCAGGACGCCTTTGGTGGCGCTTTCGGTTATAGCTCCCGCCGCTTCGCTGGCATTTTCCAATGCTTGGGTAAAGGCCTGGGACTCGGTTGACTTAGGCGTTGTTTTGGACTTTTTCCAATTACTCCAGTAGAAATAACCGCCGACTCCCAGCCCAATTAATAAAACGACCGCTATTATTAATAAAAGAGTTTTTTTATTCATACTTATACTTATATTATATCATATTGAGATACTTTAGTTTAAAGATATAATTGATTTCAAGAAAGAAAAGCGCATGAATCATAAAAAACACAATTACAATCATCATCAATCATCCACTTTTTCTTTAATAGAGCATTCTGCATTTTTTTGGTTTGATTTGGGTCTCATAGCGGCTTCTATTCTGATTTTGCTTTTGGATTTTTTCCATATTTCCAGGGGTTTTGGGGATATCGCTCTTTTGGAAATTGTTTCTTTGGTCGGCCTTCTGCCCGTATTTTTAAGCGCCTTGACAGCTTTAACCAAGAGGCGATTAAGTATTGACCTTTTAGCCAGCATCGCCTTGATTTTTTCTTTGCTTGCCCGTGAATGGCAATCGGCGGCTTTTATCACCTTAATGTTGGCTTCGGCCAGGTTGTTCGCCCGTTACACCGGAGCTCGGTCGCGAAGAGCCATTGAAAGCTTATTGAAATTAAGACCGGAAAAAGCTCATATTATTTTGTCTTCCGGAGTCGTCGAGGTTAATATAGACCAGCTTAAAGTCGGGGATTTGCTGGCTGTGGAATCGGGAGAGCGGCTCGCGGTTGACGGAACCGTTGAATCCGGCGAAGCCGATATTGATCAGTCGTCTTTAACCGGGGAATCCGAGCCGGTCGTTAAAACTGTTGGCGATCGGGTTTTCAGTTCAACTTTGAATATCAGCGGTTCTTTGGTTGTAAGGGCGATGAAGGTTGGTGAAGATACTACTTTCTCAAAAATTTTGGATTTGGTTGAAAAATCCCAAACAAACAAATCGCCGATTGCTTCAGTTGTTGATCGCTTTGCCGGTTGGTATATCTTTTTTAGCTTGGCGGGGGCCCTCTTGCTTTATTTTTTTACAAAAAACCTATCTTTAGTGCTTTCAATTCTTTTGGTTACCTGCGCTGACGACTTAGCCGTGGCCGTGCCCTTAGCTTTTACGGCTACCATCGGCGCCGCCGCCAGACGCGGCATTATCATCAAAGGCGGCAGTTTTATTGAAGGTCTGCCTAAGACCAAAATAATGGTTTTTGATAAAACCGGCACACTGACCGAGGGCCGGCCCGCGATCCGGAACGTCGCTGTTTTCAATCATTATTTAAAAGATGAATTTTTGTCTATGATCGGAGCGGCTGAAAGCGAGTCCGGTCATCCTGCGGCAAAAGCGATTGAAGATTTTGTAATTAAGCAAAACATTAAACTCCCTAAAATATCCGATGTCCACGAATCGCCGGGCTATGGAATCCAATGCGTCGTTAATCGGGAGCAGATGTTCGCCGGAAAAGTGAAGTTTCTGGAAGATAACGGGATAAAATTTTCTCAGGAAGAAGTCAGTTTAATTGAAGAAGAAAAAAACCAACACAGGACTGTTACTATATTGGGGATGAAAGGGAAGGTTGTGGGTTTTATTTCTCTTTCCGACGCTATTCGGCCGGCGGCTAAAAAAATCGTTGAAGAATTAAAGGCTTTGGGTATAGAAAGAACGATTATGCTTACCGGCGATAATGAAAAGATAGCCCAGAGTATCAGCCAGGAAGTTGGTATCTCCGAGTTCAGGGCCAATCTTTCGCCTGAAGATAAAATTAATTTCTTAAAAACCATTTTGAAGCCCGAATATAAAGTGGCCATGGCCGGAGACGGGGTTAATGACGCCGCCGCGCTGGGGCTGGTTGATATTGGGATTTCTATGGGCGCAATCGGTTCTGACGCGGCCGTGGAATCCTCCGATGTCGTATTAATGAAAGACGATCTTTCAAATATCCCGAAAGCGATAAAATTAAGCCGCTACGTCGTAAAAATAGTTAAGCAAGACCTTTGGATTTGGGGGGTAGTTAATGCTTTGGGCTTGATTCTGGTTTTTTCGGGATTAATAGGCCCGAGTGGCGCCGCCGCTTATAATTTTGTAACGGATTTCTTGCCGCTTTTGAATTCCCTGAAACTTTTTCGACTTCATCTGTCTATGGCAAATATCTGATTCGTTTTATCAAACCTTACCCATTCAAATCTTTGACGAATTCATTGAAGTCATTGCTCGCCCTTATCACTTTTAAAGTAAAAAGGTCGTCTTTAGTGTTATAGACGCCTCTATAGAAACTTCTGGCCGCTTTATAGCCGGCTTCTTTGACTGCGTCAATAACGGCTTTGTTGTAATGGCCGAAAGGATAGGCGAAAAAATCTATTTTTTTCCCCAGCTGGCTTTCTATTATTTGTTTACTGCCGGCGATTTCTTCTATCAATCTTTGTTTGGCAGTGATTTTTAAAAGGTAAGGGTGCGATTTCGTGTGGCTGCCGATGGTCATTCCCGCGGCATCAAGATTTTTCACTTGTTCCCAGGTCAGGAAATGTTTATGGCCGATGGCGTTGGTGTAGATAAAAAATGTTGCCGTGTCGCCGTATTTTTGAAGGAGGGGAAAGGCATTGGCGTATTGGCTTTGCCACCCGTCATCGAAAGTGATGACAACGGGCTTGGGAGGCAAAGGCGTATTTTCTAAGAGTTGATTAACGAAGGCGTCAAACGATATCACGGTATAGCCGTTGGTTTTTAAATATTGCAATTCTTTTTCAAAGACATCAGGAGTCGTGATGAATTGCCTGTTGTAAGCCGGTTCCAGTAAATGGAGTTGCCTGACTGAATGATATACCAAGATTGGGACTTTGATTGTTTCGGGTTTTGGCGTTTCTTTCGGCGCTTGCTGCTGGAATTCTTTTTCGATGGCGTATTCTTCTGCGTGGCGCAAAAAGGACTGCAAACTGAAGCTGGGATAATATCTGTGGAAAAAAACAAAAGAAAAGCCGAGTAGAACCAGGCCGATGAGAACGGCAAAATAAATTAAGAATTTTATTTTGGGATTCATAATTTCAATTATTCTATCAAAAAATCGTCAAGAAGACGGTTTCTGAGAGCCATTAAATTTGCAACACCCGGGTTGGCCTCTCTGACGACTTATATCTCAATTTTTGAAAACAAATAACTGCCGATTGCCATTATAATGGCCGCGATAACACTTAATATTAAAAAATCAGTAGCTAGCCCAAAATGAGAGCCGTTTATAAGCGTACCCCGAAGGCCGTCTACGCCGTAAGTCAGGGGATTAAAGCTTGTTATCGTAGCCATTACTTCAGGCAGGCCTTGCATCGGGAAGAGAGCGCCGGACAAAAAGAAAATCGGCATCACCAAAAAATTCATAATAAGCTGAAACCCCTGCATGTCTTGCAAGACCGAAGCGATAGCTATCCCCAAGGCCGTGAAAAGAATAGCGATAAGAATCATAAACACCAGTGCCAATAAAAGCATACCAACGCCTTGCAATCTGAAGCCGGTGAAAAAAGAAAGAATAAGCACAATAATGCCCTGGATAACGGCAATAGTGGCTCCGCCCAAAGTTCGTCCCAGCATAATCTCAAAACGCGATATCGGCGCAACCAGGGTTTTTTTCAAAAAACCGAATTGCCGGTCCCAGATTATTTCAATGCCGCTAAAAATGGCAGTAAAAAGAATGCTCATCGCAATAATCCCGGGCACCAGGAATTCAATGTAATTGCCCTGGCCGGCTTTTTGGAAAATTGAACCGAACCCGAAACCCAAAGCCAGCAAAAAAAGCAGGGGTTGCCCCAGCGAGCCGATAATTCTCGGTGTTGAACGAATATACTTTTTTAATTGCCTGATCCAAAGAACGTAAATAACTTTCATGCCAATGTTGTTTAAATTTACGAGCTCAATGCGAAGTAAATTTTACTATAACATTGAGCACCCGCCTAAGTTTTCGCTTTGCGAAAATTTTGGCGGGTAAAGGTTTTTTTACAAAATTTCCTTCGCCTATCGGCTCGGAAATTTTGAGAAAGCCCTTTATCTTCTGTGCATTCGGCGGTGCATTCGCATGAGATCGGCGGCGCTTGATTTTTCTTCGCGAATCTCATGACCGGTAAAACTTAAAAATGCCTCCTCTAAAGATTTCGTATTGGTTTTTTGTTTTAATTCAGCGGGCGTTCCCTGGACAATGATTTTGCCGTGGTCAATAATGGCAATTTTTTGGGCGGCTCTTTCCGCTTCTTCCATATAATGAGTGGTAAAAAACAAAGTCACGCCTTCTTTTTCGTTTAAATTTTGAATATAACTCCAGATATGATTTCTGGTTTGGGGGTCAAGCCCCAAGGTTGGCTCATCTAAAAATAAAATTTTTGGGTGATGCAAAATACCGCAGGCGATTTCCAGCCGTCTTTTCATTCCTCCGGAAAAATATTTTATCAGCGAATCCTTGCGGTCCCAAAGCTCAACGAATTTTAATAATTCTTCAATTCTGGTCCTGGCAATTTCTTTCGGCATCTTATAAAGGCCGCCGACAAGTTCCATATTTTCATAGGCTGTGAGATCGTCATCTAAACTTGGGTCTTGAAATACGATTCCGAGAGATCGCCGCACTTCATTCTGTTGTTTAACCGGGTCAAAGCCGTTGACTGTCATTTCGCCGCTAGTGGGATTAAGCATAGTTGTCAACATTTTAATGGTCGTGGTTTTGCCGGCTCCGTTCGGGCCTAAAAAACTGAAAATTTCTCCGGTTTTCACTTCAAAAGAGATATTGTCAACGGCGACAAAATCGCCAAAACTTTTCGTTAAATTTTTTACTTCAATAATGTTCATTTTTTAATTTTATTCTTTCGCTCTTGTTCAATCTTCTTTCGGGAATCGGTTTGACCGCTTTTTTGTTTTCAAAAACATTTTTTGAAACATACAAGCCGCAATAACAATTTTCATATTCCGCCACATCGGCGTCCCGGTAATTACAGGGGCAGATTATATCAAGGTCTTCTTCTTTATTTCCGCTTGCCAGACGGCAGGGGCAGGCCTGATAACCGTATCTTTGCTCGTTTCTAAGCAGGGCCTTAATAAGATTTTTAGCGGAATTTTCGTTCGGATTCAGGAAATAACCCCTTTTTTTGTTGCTCGCAAACAGTTCCGCGAATGAATAATCTATCTTATCTTTTGGTATTTCGTTATTTTCCATCAGCCAAATTTCTTATCTCGGTTTCGTCAAATCCGATGATGACTTTCTCTCCGTTATTGACGACAACCGTGGGGAAAGAAGCGTTGGGATTGTATTTGGATATTTCATCAAAAGCTTCTTTCTGGGACTGGCCTTCCAAAAGGTCAAAATAAATATAATTGTATTCCAGATTAAGTTCGCTTAACAAATCCCTGGTTTTTTGACACCAAAAACAGGTGCTTAACGAAAAGACCATGATTTTTTTTACTTTTTTGCCGGAAATAATTTTATTTTGGTCTTTATAAGACATTTTATTATTATAGCCGAAAAATTCGGAGAATTTAAGTTTTAACGCTTGAATATGAAATTTCAATAATTTTGTTTTTGGAAGTATGTCCGGAAACGATATTTACTCGCGAAGGGGATATTTTGAAATATTCGGCCAGGGCTTTAATTATCGCGCGGTTGGCTTCGCCTTTTACCGGCGGCTCTTTTACGGAAACCAGGTAATGACTCTCGTCAATTTTCTGGATTTTTTCTTCCTTGACCCTGGGTTTTGCCTTAACAAAAATTTTCATGATTTGGATTTATTTTATCCCTTCGGCAAGCTCAGGGCAAGCAAAAAACCGCCTGTTCGGCGATTTTTTACTGGCTTCACATCAAAATATTCTTTATTAATTTGCCGGCTTCGGCCTAATCTGGATTGACTGCGCGGTTACGCTTCCATCGGAATTTGGTTGGCCGCTCACGGTTATTGTTTCGCCGACTGCTAAATCACTAGCGGTTCCGCTCGTAAATTTACCGATCTGGGTCGCGTCCGAGTAGAAAATAATTTTGGAGCTGCCAGTTTGGAGCTTAACCGTAATGCTTTTATCGTCTTTAGCGATAATATCGCCGTTGGCAAAATTTGCCGCCGCTCCGCCGTTTGTTCTTCCTATTCCGGCTGTTCCGGTAGCCATCGTCCTTCCGTTTCGAAACGCTGTTCCGGCCGCGCCTGTTTTTTGCGGCGTTTGGCTCTGGGCGTATTTCGTTCCGCCGTAAAAAGAGCCGCCAGCCACTACAATAAAGGCGACAACTATCAGTAATATTTTTTTCATTTCATTTTTATTTAAATTAATCGTTCGACTAAACGATTTTTATTATTCATAACGCAATGCTTCGATGGGATTAAGATTGGCCGCTCTCCGGGCAGGATAGTAACCGAAAATAATCCCAATGGCCGCCGAAACGCCGAATGCCAATAAAACCGAGGAAAGAGAAACTTTGGTGGCAATACCGGCGAATTGGGTTACGCAGAAAGCCAGAATCCAGCCGAGAAAAACTCCGAACAATCCGCCCAAAAAAGTGAGCATTACCGATTCGGACAAAAACTGCAAACTTATGTCTTTCTTTTTGGCGCCGATGGCTTTGCGTAAACCGATTTCCCGGGTGCGCTCGGTGACCGTGGTCAACATCATGTTCATAATGCCGATGCCGCCGACAATTAAAGAAATGCCGGCGATGGAAGCCAAAAGAATAGCGAGGGTATTGGTGACCGAGGAAGCGGTTTGGGCGATATCTTGCTGGTTTAAAACCTGAAAATCAGCGAGCTGGACATTGGAAATATTGTGTCTTTGTAACAGGAGGTCGGTTATTTGTTGCTGAATAGTCGCCATGTCGTTTTGGTTGTCTGCTTCTACGCTGATAGTCGTAACGTAGGTGTTGCCTGCGAGAAAACGTTGAGCCGTGGAAAGGGGAACGAAAATCATGTCGTCCTGGCTGCCGAATCCCGTGCCTCCTTTCGTTTTAGTAATACCGATGATTTTAAAATTCACTTTATTAATGCGGATAGTTTGTCCGATAGCCTCGGTGCTTGAGCCGAAAAGATCATCTCTGGTAGTAGGGCCGAGCACGGCCACTTTTGATAGACTTGATACATTTTGGTCGGAGATAAAGGACCCGGTGTCAATTTGAACATTGCGCACTTCGGGATATGCCGCCACCGTGCCCACGACTTGGGTGTTGGTATTTCTGCTTTTGGCGGTTACCTGATATCTTCTTGATATTTCCGGAGCTACGGCCTTGGCAAATAAGATGTCCGTTTTAATGGCATCAGCGTCGGCTTGGGTGAGTGTTTGAGCCGAACCGCGGCCGGAACTTACTTGGGTGCCGACCCCACTTTGAAATCCCGGCATCACCAGCACCAGATTGGAGCCGATTGATTGGATACTGGCCTGAATTGAATTCTGCGCTCCCTGGCCGATGGAGATCATGGCGATAACTGAGCCGATGCCGATGACAATGCCTAGAATCGTCAGACCCGACCTGGCTTTATTGGAATTTATCGCCGAAAATGTTTCCTGGAATAAGTCGTTTATTTTCATGATTTATGATTTAAGATACGGCGTTGAATATTTTTTTCATCTTCAACTATTTCTCCGTCAAGAATATGAAGAATGCGGCTGGCATGTTCCGCCACGTAACGTTCGTGAGTAATGAGAACAATAGTGCGTTTTTCTTTGGTATTGAGTTGCTGGAAAGTATCAAGCACGATTTCGCCGGTTTTGGTGTCAAGATTACCCGTCGGTTCGTCAGCCAGCACAATCGCCGGATTAGTGATAAGGGCTCGGGCGATTGCCACTCTTTGCATTTGGCCGCCGGAAAGCTGGTTTGAAAGATGATCCCAGTCTTTGGTCAGGCCGGCGGAAAGAAGCACTTGCTTGGCTTTCTCTTCCCGTTGCGCTCGCGGAATGCCGGCATAAACGAGCGGCAGCGCCACATTACGAAGTACGGTTGCCCGCGGCAAAAGATTGAACGATTGGAAAACAAATCCGATTTTGTTTTTCCTGATGTCGGCTAATTCATCATCCGACATTTTCGCCACGTCTTGGTTATCAAGAGAATAAGAGCCATTGGTGGGAGTATCAAGACAACCAAGAATGTGCATCAGAGTTGATTTGCCTGAGCCCGAGGGCCCCATAATTGCCACGAATTCGCCATCGGTGATTTTGAAAGAAACGTTCTTTAAAGCGGTTGTTTCCACGCTCCCGCTTTTATAAATTTTTGTGATATTTTTACACTCTATCATGCCAATGTGATTAAAATTTTCAATTACCAATTCTCAATTTTCAATCAATGACTAAATTTTCAATTTCCAAACGTTTGAAAATCAGTTCATTGAAAATTTATTAGAAATTAGAAATTGGAAATTAGAAATTCAGACCAAGCCCTTTACCTCCCGAATCCCCCTCCCAAACCTGGTATTCTGACTCCTCCTCCTGCTGAACTTTGCGATTGAGTTTTAGTGGCGGCGGTGCTGGCAATAGTTTGAGTTATTATTTGATCGTTTTCTTTAAGGCCATTTATAATTTCTGTATTTGTGTCGTTTGAAATTCCGGTTTCAACGCTTTGCTGCTGAGGCGCGCCGTTAACTAGAATCTCCACATAATTGGAATTATTCTGTTGTTTAATTGCGGAACTTGAGATAACCAGCACATTTTGTTTTGAGTCGGTAATTATGGCGGCACTGACGCTCATCCCGGGTTTTATCCGTTCGTCTTGGGTGTCAAAAATAATTTTTACGTTATAAGTGACTACGCCTTGCGATACCGTTCCGATGGCGTCGATTGCCGCCACTTTGCCGGTAAGACTTAACCCATTAATCGCGTCGAAGGTTAGGGTAGCCTTTTGACCTAATTTAATTTTTGCCGCATCAACTTCATTAAGAGAAATTTCAGCCGTCTGCTGTTTTGTGATAATCGTGGCGACGGTAGTGCCGCTGGAAGCCGAATCTCCTTTCTCGACATCCACCTCGGCGATTATGCCGTCAAAAGGAGCGTAAACGTAATAATCAACAAGATTTGTTTTGGCGTCTACGAGTGTGCTTGCCGCTTGTTTTACCGCGGTTTCCTGGTCGGTGATAGTGTAGTCGGTTTCGATCAGAGCTTCTTTATTTGATTGAATCGTATCTTTTGCCGAAAGGAGACCCGAAAGATAAGTGTTGGTCGTGCCGGTATAAGAATCAAGATTCGATTGATAAGTAGGAATCGTTGAGGGAATGCTGATATTACTTTTGTTCATAAGATCATAAACAAAATCAATATAATTAATGGCTTTTTTAACCGTATCGGCTATAAGTTTTGTCGCCTCGTAGGTTTCGGAAATAAGCGATTCTATGGTTTGAGTATCGGAGTTCCGGCTGGTGCTTTTATAATAGTTGAAAACTTCATCATATTTGTCTTTAGCCGTCTGGTAAGAAGAATTAAAGTCATTTTTATACGTAACGGCTTTTGATCCGCCCTCTAAAGCGCTGACCTGATCTACGTACCAGTCGGTATTTTGTTGATTTTTACTTAAAGTATTGCTGAAAAAAATAGTGTTAAACCCGTTCATTACGGTTGGCAGATTAAGAAAGGCATTGGAAACGGTATTGAACCCGTCTTCGTAAGATTTACTAAGGTCGTCTTCGGCTTTTTCTTTAATTCCTCTTAAAATTCCCGCTTCAGTGGTAAGGCCTTGCATTTTTTCAAGTTTGATTTTTGCTTGGTCGTAACTTGTCTGCGCGTTTGCTACTGTTTTTTGGGCGTCTGCGTCGTCAATTTTAACCAGAAGCGTTCCGCTTTTCACTTCTTGGCCGCTTTTTACTCCCACGTAAACTACGTAGCCCGAGGCTTTCGGTTTGAGGTCCATTTGGCTTGAAGCGGAGATTTGGCCGCTGCCGGAAACCGAAGAAATAAGCGTGCCTTTTTCCACGGCCGCGGTGACATAGCGGATGCTGTTTTTACTGCCGCTAAACGTTTTGTGTCCGTAATAACCCCCGACCGCCAACGCGATGATAATCACTCCGGCAATAATTTTATGACGCTTTATCAATTTTAAAATTTTTTGAAACATATTTTTAATAAAAAATAAGATTAAATTATCGCGGCCATCGCGACGGCACAGGAAAGGATAACGGGGGCATATTTGAAGCAGGGGGCGTTGGCATTACCCTGATTAGTTTCGCCTCTATCTGGCCGGTGTCACTGGGCGAACCGATAACGACAATAAGTTCGTCAACTTTTAAATCGATTGGTCTAATGGTGTTCTGAAAGCGTTTGATAATAGTGTCGTTTTTCAATAAAATTATTTTTTCCGTGTCGTTTCGGTCTTTAATAATCAGAGTTGAACTGCTGATTTTAATAATTGACCCGAAAACGCCGTTGGCTTCAATAAAATCTTTGCCGCCGAAATCTTCAAAAAATCCGGCGCGCGGCCCGGCAAAATTTTTATGATAATTTTCTCCCCAGCGATAGGAAAAACTGGCTTTTTTGAAACCAACCATTAAGCCGGTTTGAAAAACAATCAGAATAACGATAATCGCTCCGATTACCCAAAGCGTTATTTTCAGTGCTTTAGATTGTAAAAATTTGTTGAAATCCATAATCGTTAATGAGTGTTAACGGCCGCAAGAATAACTTTTGCGTCCCGGCTAAGAAATTTAAGCGACTGAAGAAAAACAAAAAGCACGGCAAGAAAGGCGATGACGCTCATTACCGGAAACGATTCCAAAATCGCGAAAAGAAAATTCTGCCAGTTGGCGAGCACCGCGCCCAAATCGGAAAAAATAAGAGAAATAAAATTTAAAAATCCGGATTCGACCAGTCCTTTTTGAACCATATGCAAAGTCGGGACAAAAGCCGTCGCGGAAACTGCAAGGCCGAGCGAGAAAACGGCAATTCTTTGTTTTACGGCCGACCGGCGTTGCTCTTCCCCGATGCGAGTCATTATTTTATTAAAAAGTTTTTCGTAATTTGTGCTCATAGTTTTTTTGTTCTATTAAATAATACGAACAAGGGACGCCCTTGGGTGCGCCTCTTGTCGTTTAAAAATTTAATACAAAAAAACATTCCGACATTCTCAAGAATGTTGGAATGTTTTGATAATCTTTTCGCCGCTCCTATACAGGTTTAAGGTTTAATAAAAAGTTTTTTGAGCTGGATAACCGCGCGCCGGTGCCAACTTTTCACCGTGTTAATGGGTTTTCCCAAAGATTCGGCAATTTCTTCAAAAGTGAGTTGATTGTCGTGATGAAGTTTCAACACTTGCCGGTAATTTAAAGACAATTGTTCTATTTTTGAATTCAGAGTTTTGATACTGCTGGCGCGTTCGCAAACTTCGGCGGGAAGAGGAGAGGGGTCAATTAGTTTTTCAGCAAGAAAATTTTTTCCATCTGCGTTTTCTCCGCCAAAGGCGGATCCGCCGTAGGCGGAAAAATCTGAAAACGGCAGGGTTTTTTTCTTCCTGATGAAATCAATAGCGGCATTTTTGGCGATGGCAAAAATCCAGGTTTTGAAATTTTTTGTCCGGTCGAATTTCTTGAGGTTGCGCCAGGTTTTGACAAAAACTTCTTGGGTTATTTCCTCCGCGTCCTGTTTGTTTCTGACATATTGCCAGACGAAATTATGAATCGGTCTAAGATATTTTTTGACTAAAATCTCAAGAGATTTTTTATCCCCTTTAAGATATTGCTTTATGAGTTTTTGGTCATTTTTTTCCGGCATATTTAAAAGATAATTATAATATAGGTAAATAAATTTTACAATTTTTATTATTTCCCCAAAAAGCGAAAGGTCATTTTATCTCCAATTTTTAAGCCGATTTTTTCCGCCGCGCCTCCGTTAATTTCCAAAACATATTTTGCGTTTTTATTGGGGATTATATAAAGACAAGGGGATTCTTCCGGGCAGGGCGGGGTGTTCTGGCTGATAAAGACCGCTTCTTTATTTTCGTTAATCCATATTATATCCAGAGGGATTAAAGTATTTTTCATCCAAAAGGCATAATCTCCTTCTTTCTTAAAAACAAAAAGCATTCCTTTATTTGAATCCAGATTTTTTCTAAACATCAACCCGCGGCTTTTTTCTTCGGCGGTTTTAGCCAGTTCAACATTAAAACAATGATTTTGAAAACAGACCCGGTCCAGTTTTCCCTTTGTTAAAATCGTCGTAGCTACCGCCACAATTGCCAAGAAAATAAGCAATAAAATTTTTATTTTCATATCGTATTCTCTGCCAAGAAAAAACCCGAGTTTCTGGCCCGGGTTTTTATTTTGATTTATTTTAATCCCTGTTCGTGGAAATATTTCGTGTATTTCCGATCCACTTCCAAAATGTGGCCGATCAGCCAATTGCCGGAATAAAAAGCGATTTTTTGAGCAAATTCGGAAGTGTCCACTCCTTCGCTCCGGATTTCGTCAAGATATTTTTTTATCGTTTCCCGGTATTGATTATGGGCGGCAATGTGGTCAACGGCGCTCGGATAATGGAATTTGTCAAAATATTTTTCTTCGGTGCCGAAATGATAAAAGGCGTAATCGCCGAGTTTTTCCAGAACCGCGAAAACCTCTTCTTTAGCCGGGGTTTTTTGAGTTAAATCAAGAACGCTATTTGCTATTTCAAAAAAATGCCGATGTTGTTCGTCGATCTTTTGGATCCCGACGCTATACTTATTTTCCCAGATAATTTTTTCCATTTTTAAATTATATCATAAATACGTTGGTCTGTTGAAAATTGAAACCGGAGAATACCTTATTATATGACTTTTTGATATAATTATTAAAAGGTCAAATGATAAATTAATAAAATTAAATATAAATTCATGAAATTCAACAAGAAACTGGTATTGCAGATAGTTGTGCTAATCGTCGGTTTGGCTCTGATAATTTCAGGCGTTATTAAAATCGTCGGCGGATTAAAGGGGTCAACAACCCCCGAAGTTATTAATAAATTTAATGAAATTTATGACTTAGGAGGACAAATAGGGGATGAAATGAAAACAACCGGCGCTCTGTTAAATGGCATATCTGCCAAGGAGCAGGCGAAGGACTATGCTGGAGCGGTTAAGGATACAAGCACGGCCATTTTAGGCATTGATAATGTAATTTCCGAGTTTAATGTTCTAAACATTAAAATTTCCGAGTTTAAGAAAATACTGAGGAATATTTCCGATTCAGCCGTGAAACAAAGCGGTTTGAAATTAGTCGGTTTATTGGAGCAAAGAAACGCTACTTCCCTAGACCTTATAAACAACACAAAACAGTTTGTTATTTTATCTAAAACTTATTATGAAGAATTAGCAGCCGGAAAAACTGAAGTCAAAATTGACGAAACCCAAGCAAATAGTTTAATCCAGAAAATTACCCAAGCTGATAAAACCCTGTTGATATTGACACCTCAAGTCAACACTGCTACGCAGGATTTTGCCAAAACGGCCAACTTCCAACTGAAAACAAAATAAATTAATAAAAAATCAGTCCCGCTATAGCGGGCCTGATTTTTCATATTATCTGTTTTACAGAATTAATTCTTAAATGCGAGTTACGTTTGTTGCGTTGGGTCCTTTCGGAGAATCAGTTTTGTCAAAAGACAATCTATCACCCTCTTTCAACTCTTCAAACTTCACGCCCTTAAGTTCATTGCCGTGAAAAAACAAATCTTTTTCTTCGCCGTCAACGGTAATAAATCCAAATCCTTTATCCGTAAGTTTTTTTATTATTCCTTCCATGTATGATTGATTATTAGGTTAATTAATGTTTTAAGGTTTTATCCTAAAGTTTAGTTTTCCGATGAAGCTCGACGAAATTTCACAGACAACTATCTTAGATAGAATGTTAACATATAAAAACAAATTAGTCAATTAAATGATTCTTCGGGATTAATACTTGTAATTTTTTTCATGAGTTTAATGGGGGATCAATTTATTTTTTGGCCGCCAACTGGCCGCAAGCGCCTTCAATGTCTTGGCCGAAACGATGTCTTTGAGTGACCGCCACGCCCTCTTTCTCTAAAATTTCTTTGAATTTTTTAATTTTTGAAGGAAGGGACGGCTCAAGGATTCCGGTTGGGTTGCAGGAAATCAGATTAACAAAACAAAGAGGTCTTTTCATCAATTTGGCTAATTTCTTGGCCTGATCTTCGGAATCGTTTGATTTTTTTATCATTATATATTCAAACATCACCCGCCGCCGGGTTTTCTTGATGTAATCGTCAGCCGCGGTTAAAATTTTTCTGATGGGATATTTTTTGTTAATCGGCATCAATTTTGACCGGAGTTCGTCATCTGGCGCGTGGAGAGAAATAGCCAAATTTATTTGCAATCCTTCTTCGGCTAATTTTTCAATTCCTTCAACGATGCCAATCGTAGAGATTGAAAAATGTCTGGCTCCCAAATTAAACCCCTCTTCATCATTGAGGATTCTAATCGCCGCTATCACATTTTCATAATTTAAAAACGGCTCTCCCATTCCCATAAAGACAACGTTGGATATCCTCTCTTTGGTATTTTTCAAATAACGGGCAAAAAATAAAACTTGCTCAACAATTTCCCAGACCTCAAGGTTTCTTTTAAATCCTATTTTTCCGGTGGCGCAGAAAGAACAATTCAAAAGGCAGCCGACCTGCGAAGAAACGCAAATGGTATTTCTTTTGTCTTTATGGCGCATTAAAACGGTTTCAATTTTCAGATTATCTTCCAGAGTGATAAGGGCTTTTATCGCATTCCTATCTTTGGAAACTAATGTTTTTGCCGATATTTCAATCGGGCATTTTTTATTTAATTCTTCTCTCAGGATTAATGGCAGCGCCATCGCTTCCTGCCAGTTTTGGATTAAATCCTTGAAAAGGGCTTTTTGGGCTTGTTCCAAACGATATTTCGGTTCTTTCTCAAATAATTTTTTAAATTGAATTAAATCCATAATGAGATTCTACTGCGTCCGTCCGAAGTCAACAAGACGAAGGAGGAACAAAAAATTTTGTTTGCCGACAGACAGACCTGTCTGACCGGTAGGCAGGTGCTATAAATTGAAAAATCCCCAATGAAGGGGATTTTTCAAAACGCTATTTAGCGTATTGCGAGATTATCGTCCGTAGCCGCCGCGGCCTCCGCGATCGCGGTCAAATCCGCCTGTCCGAGGAGCGCGAGGTTCCATCGGGCGAGCTTCATTTACCGTGACGGTCCGTCCGTCGAGCTCTTTGCCATTGAACATTTCAATCGCTTTTAAAGCTTCTTCGTCGGATGTCATTTCCACAAAACCGAATCCCTTTGAACGTCCAGACATTCTGTCAATGATGACAGTCGCTGTTTCAACGGCTCCGGCTTTAGCAAATGTTTCTTTCAGAGTATCCGCAGTGGTGTCGTATGACAATCCACCTACATACAATTTTTTTGCCATAATATTTTCTTGTATTAAATTAATAATGAGTAAGTCGACCTAACTTCTTTACCTCTTGAACTTGCGCACTATTACGTTATACAAGGAAAGAGAACCAGAAACTTACTTTTTCATACTACCTTATAATCTAAAATAAGTCAAGAGCGATAATGAAATCTATTTTTTGCCCGTTTGCCTTGCTTATTTTCCCGTTTGCGCGGGTTGTGAAGTGTTTCCCGACTATCAACTCGGCTTTCTGAAATAATTGTTCCTCCGCATAAACGAATGAACTGTTCGCGCATTGCGGTAATTTTGTTTTCTGTTATTTTGCCGAATGTGTCCATTGCCTGTTCCGATTGCGCGCGGAATTTTACGTCTTGAGCCAGCGCCTCCGGGTGTACTTTAAATGTATGTTCGTTCCAGCCGAGAAGATACAGGCCCGAAAGCCGCCTGACGCGCGAGAGCGCGACATAACCCTGCCCGAATTCAAAAACAGCGCTTAAATCCATCACTGCTTCGTCCAAGCTCATGCCCTGGCTTTTGTGCACTGTAATGGCCCAGGCCAGACGAAGCGGCAGTTGTGTAATCCGCGCGCGAATTTTTCCGTCTTCTTCTACCGCCCAGCTCATCGGTTCAACTTCAATTATTTTTCCGCTCCGCGTTTCCACAATCGGATTACCGGTGTACTCGCTGAATTTTTTAACCAGGCCGAGCGTGCCGTTCATAAACCCTTCTTTCGGGCTGTTTTTTGTGAACATTATTGCCGCTCCGACTTTAAGATAAAGCGTTTCAGGCGAAAGACAACCTCTTTTAAGCGCGGAGGCAACGGCTTCCGGGCCCTGCGAGGACATATTAAATACCCGCGACACGCCGGAAAGTTTCGCGAGTATTTCGTTATTAACGCGATCCACGTCGGCATTATGCGAAAAAAGTTTCAGTATGCCGTTGGGCGCGGCGTGATGCTCGATTTTTCTTGTTTCAATGTGCCGCAAGTGATTATCATCAAACACATTGCGCCGCATTGCCGAAAGCAAGGCGAGAAATTTTTTATCGTCCTGCCGGTATTGCTCGGTGAGATAACAAACAGTCGGGTTCGCTCGTTCCCACGCCGGGGAATCATAAGCGAAACGGCATAACGGCTCTTCAATGAGCGTGGCTGGCGTGTTATTTTTTTCTTCCGTTTTCATAATCGGCGGCAACTGAAAAAAATCGCCGACCAAGATAATTTGGATGCCGCCGAACGGCTTCGGATTTTGTTTGATTTCGCGACAAACGGCATCAATCATGGAAAAAACATTAGGAGAAAGCATGGACACTTCATCTATGATAAGAATTTTTGCGCGCTGAACGCGCTTCGCGACGAGTTTGTTTGACGCGATTTTACTAAGATCTGATTTACTCAAACTGGTTTTGATTCCGATGCCGCTCCAGGAGTGGATTGTTATCCCGCCAATGTGCGTCGCGGCAATGCCAGTTGAAGCCGTGATTGCCGGCTCAATGCCATGAGCGCGCAAATATTCCACGTACTCATTAATAGTATGCGTTTTGCCGGACCCCGGTTCGCCGGTTAAAAAAATATTCGCGCCGGTTTTCAATATTAATAGCGCTTGAGTTTGGGTCATATAAATTTTATCTGAACTATTCGCTTATTTTAGAGCATTATCGCAGAAAAATATACGCGAAAAAGTTTATTTATCCCGATGGCGAAGTCCCGACGAAGTCGCGGATTCGCGATATAGTCGGAACCATCGTGGATCCTCGATAAATTTAATTCTTAAATTTATCGGGACAGCTTTTTCCGGCAATATAGCCGGTGCTCCAGCACATTTGCAGATTAAAGCCGCCGGTTTTTCCGTCAACATCAATAATTTCGCCCGCGAAAAACAGGTTATCAATTATTTTTGATTGCATTGTTTTATGATCTATCTCCTTGAGAGATATTCCTCCGCTTGTAATTTTAGCTTCATCAAAACCCAAAATACTTTCTGCGGTAACTTCAAGATTTTTGAAAGTTTTTACTATTATTTTTTTCTCCGGGTTTGACAAGTTATTTGTCATTTTATTTTTATTTACGCCCGCGATGTTTAGTAAAACCTCGGCTAATTTTTCGGGCACGAAATCCGATAATGTGTTTTTAATATTTTTTTTCGGATATCTCTTGGAAGTTTCTTCGAGTTTTTTCCCAAGCTCTTCTTGGGTTAGCGACGGAAAAAAATCAAGGCCTATTTTTACGCCGTCTTTTTCCAACAGTTCTCTCACTTTGCCGCTGATGTTTAATACAGCCGGCCCGCTTATGCCAAAATGAGTAAACAGAATTTCTCCTTCTTCTGGAAATTGCTTTTTATTATCTTTTAAGATATTTATCTTAACGTCTTTTAAGCTTATTCCCTGTAGATTTTTAACCCATTCTTCTTTCAATCTTATCGGAGACAAAGCGGGCATCGGTTTTATGATGGTATGCCCTAATTTTTCGGCCAATTTATAGCCCGAACCGTCAGAACCGGTTAAATGATAAGATTTCCCGCCGGTACAAAATATATATTTTTCAGCTGTAATTTCTCCGTTTTTTAAAATAAGCTTGGTGATTTTTTTATCTACATGGCGAACAGACGCAACTTCAGAATTGAAAAGTATGTGCACTTTATTTTTTGCCAAATATTTATTTAACGCTTCCAAAACTTTTTCCGAGTCATCGCTTTTCGGGAAAACTCTTTTGCCGCTTTTCCCGATGGCTTTGCCATCGTGGATCCTCGACTCCGTCGGGACAATTTTAGTTTTTACTCCCAGTTTTTCAAAAAA
>JAVHOD010000053.1:0-1972 GCA_036169835.1 Minisyncoccota bacterium
TGCGGTTATTTCGGCGACCCGCAAAAAGAATGCCGCTGCAGCGCTTATGATGTTTTCCGCTATCAGAAAAAAATATCCGGGCCGCTCTTGGACCGCATTGACATCCAGATTGAAGTGCCGCGGGTGGAAATTGCCGAATTAAGAAATAAAAATTTATCAGCCAGCGAAGCCAATAAAACTTTAAAAGAGAAAATCGCGGCCGCCCGGGAAATCCAAGCCCGACGCTTCCGGGATTTCCAGCCAAAAATTTACACCAACAGCGAAATGACTTCCAAACAAGTGGAAGCTATGGCTAATTTTGACGCTTCAGCCGAGAATTTTTTGAAAAATGTTTTGGAAAAATCTTTTCTTTCCGGCCGCGGCTATTACCGGATTTTAAAAATCAGCCGGACTATCGCCGATTTTGAAAATTGCGAAAAAATCACCGCCGACCATCTGGCGGAAGCTTATCAATACCGAGTCAGGGAAGAAAAAAGTTAATTTACGAAGTACGAATTTCTTACGAATATACGAATTCGTATATTCGCACTGATTCGTATTTCGCAAAATTAGTATTTCCCGAAAGGATTTTTGGCGCCGTAGACCTCAAAATGCAAGTGGCAACCAGTCTGCCCGACGGTATTACCAGTATTACCCATTAAGCCGATTTCAGCGCCTTGTAAAACATATTTGCCCTCGTCTGCTAAAATCTTATCCAGGTGAGTGTAACGGGTGTAGGTTTTATTCGGGTGCTCAATTTTAATATAATTGCCGTAACCGCTATTCCATCCATCAACAGCTCCGACCTCAACCACCAAGCCCTCGGCCGCGGCGTAAACCGGCGTTCCGCAGCGATTAGCGATATCAACGGCATTATAATCATGAAGCCGCCCCCAATTCCAACCGGTAGTGGGGCTGGCAAAATAATTTCCCAAATCCAGGAAATCGCCGGCCCAACGGCTGACATAAGTGTTTTTTTGCAAAGGCCGGCCGTGAGGAATAATCAATTTATTGCCCGTTACCTGAAGAAGTTCCTGAAAATTGGGGTTGAATTTTTTAATTTCATCGGGATTGACTCCGTATAAACCGGCGATGGCATCCAAGGTATCGCCTTCTTTGGTTTCGTGTAATACTCCTTCAACCGGCAAAATAATTATTTCTTGCCCCGGTTTGATAAAAGAAGAAAGAAGGCCGGGGTTATTCCAAAAAATGGAATCTTTTGAGATATCAAACTTGGCCGCGATTTCAGAAACCGTGTCGCCGAGCTGAACCTGATAAATCATTAAGCCGTCGCGGGTCGGCAAAATGGTGTTGAGAGGATTAGTCGGGTCTAGAATTACCGAGCTGTCCAATAAAATAAATCCCGCGAGTCCGTCGGCAGAGGACTCGCTGTAATTGCCGGCTAAATTTAAAGAACCTGCCAAAACAGGTTCTTGTTGGTTTTCTAAACCACCGACAATGCCGTCAGAGGTTAAAACCGGTTTCTGATCGGCTTTCGCCAGACGAATGACAAAATTAACCGCGAAAACGCTCACTAAAACCAAAACAACCGACCAGGAGGCGGTTTGCTTCAAAAATCTCCTCAAAAGAGTTAAAATTTTAAAATGCGTATCAATACCTCTCATTATAACAAAATCAATCAGAAAAACAATCCCTTACCCTTGAAAGAGCGCGAAGCCCATGGTTTCGATAGAAGCCGCTCTCTCAAGGGTAAGGGACAGAAAGTCCTTATTTTCGGCCTGGGTTTAAACGGCGGCGGAGTAGGCAGCGCCAAATTCTTCAGCCGCCAGGGCGCTAAAGTTACAGTAAGCGACTTTAAAACCCGAAAAAACCTTAAATCCTCCCTGAAAAATCTTTCTAGTTTCCCCAATATTAAATATGTACTAGATAAGCACCGTTTAACTGATTTTTTAACCAGCGACTTGATTGTCAAAAACCCCGCCATTCCCTGGAACAGCCCCTTTTTGGAAAAATCCCGGGCCAGGGGCATACC
>JAVHOD010000054.1:0-1951 GCA_036169835.1 Minisyncoccota bacterium
ATCTTTTTCTATTACAACCTCTTCTTGCCCTATTTCGTCTATTTTATTGTCAACTACCATCGGCATTGCCGATTTAGATATAGATTCATTATTATTTTGTGTGGGTATCGGGGGTTGAAAGAACTCTTCTAAATTCAATTCGGCAATTGCCGAATTATTTTGCCTGACTGCCGTATTAAGATTGCCGATTTCCCGCAATACCACCTGTGACTGAAGATAGCTTATTTCTCCTATGCCTTGGCTGAAATTCATTAAAACTTCTAAAAGCGAAAGTGAATTGCTTAAAGACAAATTGTTATTTAAAGAACCGGCCTCCAAAAGGTCAAGCCCGGCTTTTTCCAGGCGAGTTCTTAAATCGGCATTTTTTATGCCATCTCCCAAACGAAAAACGGCATAACAAATTTCATAGGCCTTTTGAGTAAAATTAGATAACATTAAACTTCAGTATCCTATATTTGATAGCCGAATGTCAAGAAGCAGGACTTCTGCCATTGCCTTTCAGAATCCCGACTTTGTCGAGGATCCTCGATTTTATCGGGACCAGAATAATTTTGTCTTTCCTTTTTCTTTTCTCTGAGCCAGTATCGCTGAGCTTTACTAGAAATCAATGAGCGAGTAGCGTGGCGAGACAGGTCCCCGAGGAGCGAAGCGACGAGTAGGGTGTTGAGCAGCTTAGGAGCGAATATGATTTCTCAAAGCGGAAGCGCACTGGCGAGGGGAAAGAAAAAGGAAATTTAGGAGCAAACCAAACTTGTCTGAGAAAATATCCCGCAGGCGGCCAAAGATTGGTCTCCGCTTTGCGGAGTTTGGACGCTGAGGGAAAAGAAACCCAGCACATAAAACTTCTTTATGTGCTGGGTATTCTGGTTTTCGAAGGCAAATTTGGTTTGCGGAAAACCGAAAAGGCTTTGGCTGGCGGAAAAAGTTTTGGAATGAAGTTGACAACCAGTTTTAAATTGATTAGATTGATAAATCAAAAAGGTCGTTTTTTGATATTAAATTTATTAAAATATTTATGAACTTCAAACCTCTTTCAAATCATGTTTTTATTGAAGCGCTAGAAGAAGAATTAAAAACCAAATCGGGGATCGTTCTGCCTGACACCGCAGAAAAGGAAAAACCCATTAAAGGGAAAGTAGTCGCCACTGGTCCTGGCAAATTTAATGAAAAAGGCGAACGCTTGCCGATGACCGTAAAAGTCGGCGATATGGTCTTATTCAAAAAATACGGTCCCGACGAAATTGAAATTGACAATAAAAAGTATTTGGTCGGAAATGAAGACGATATACTCGCAATTCTTGAATAAATTCAAGAATTGCTCAAATTTTCAATTATCAATTTTCAATTTTCAAACGTTTGAAAATTAAATCATTGGAAATTAAAAATTAGAAATTAAAAATTTTAATTACTATGGCAAAACAAATTTTATTTGACGATAAAGCAAGGGCGAAACTTAAAGCCGGCGTGGATAAATTGGCGGACACGGTGAAAATCACCCTCGGCCCCCGCGGCCGGGCGGTGGTTTTAGACAAAGGCTTCGGGGCGCCCACCATCACTTTGGACGGCGTAACCATCGCCAAAGAGATTGAATTGAAGGACAGAATTGAAAATCTCGGGGCCGAACTGATCAAAGAAGTGGCTTCCAAAACCAACGATGTCGCCGGCGATGGAACCACCACTGCCACCCTTTTGGCTCAAATCTTCATCAGTGAAGGGCTGAAAAACGTCACTTCCGGCGTTGACCCGATTGCCATGCGCCGGGGAATGGAAAAGGCCTATGAAGAAGTTTTATCTTCCCTTAAAAATCTTTCCCAAAAAATAACCAACAAAGAAGAAATCACCCAGGTGGCGACTATTTCCGCCCGCGACCCGGAAATCGGCAAATTAATCGCCGATGTCATTGACCAGGTCGGCAAAGACGGCGTGGTTACGGTTGAAGATTCGCAAACTC
>JAVHOD010000055.1:0-9903 GCA_036169835.1 Minisyncoccota bacterium
AACTACCCGTTTGGTTCTGCCAGAACCAAACGGAAATTTCTAATTCTCAATTTCCTCCGATTTCATCGAGAGTCCTCGACGAAGTCGGGATAATTTCCAAACAAACTGAAAATTTAAAACTGAAAATTGAAAATTCCTCGGCTGAAAAATTTGTAGTTTCTATTGAAAAACCTCGAAAATGCCCTTTTTGCGAAAACTGCGATATGAAACAGTCAGCCGAGGTACTAGACACCTGGTTTTCTTCAGCGCTGTGGCCTTTCGCGGAATTATCAAAGAAAGATTTGAAGAAATTTTACCCCAGCGCGGTTTTAGTCACGGCTCGCGACATTATTAACCTCTGGGTAGGCCGAATGATTTTTTCGGGTTTGGAATTTTTGGAACAAGAACCTTTTGCTAAAACTTTCATTCACCCCACTATTTTGAACAAAGAAGGCAAAAGAATGTCAAAAAGTTTAGGCACCGGCGTTGACCCGCTGATTTTGATTGAAAATTTCGGCGCTGACGCCACCCGCTTCGGAATTATCTGGCAAACGATGGGCGGCCAGGACATTCGTTGGGATGAAACCGCGGTTTTAGCCGGGAAAAAATTCTGCAATAAAATTTGGAATGCTTCAAGGTTTGTTTTAGAAAACAAACCTTCGCGGATTATACGCCTGCCTGCCGCAGGCAGGGATTCCAGCGGATTAATGCGGATAAAAAATCTTACGACAACCGACAAAAAAGTCCTCAAACAACTGGAAGTCGCCCAAAAATCCGTGGCAAACGATATTGAAAAATTCCGGTTCGGCCATGCCCTGCGGACAACCCATGATTTTTTCTGGCACCAATTCTGCGACGTCTATATTGAAAAATCCAAATCTCAAATCACAGATCACAAAACCGAAAAAAATACCAAAACCATTCTTCTATTTGTTCTTTCGTCTTCCCTAAAAATGCTTCATCCTTTTATGCCTTTTGTCACCGAGGAAATCTATCAGAAACTTCCTTCAAAAAAAGAAAAATTATTAATGATCGCCAAAAACCTTTAACATGACTTACTTGGCGATACTTTTGGGAGTCTTGCCGGGCTTGATCTGGATATTTTTTTATCTTCAGGAAGACCCGCACCCCGAACCCAAACGATTGATTTTGATAACTTTTATCGTGGGCGGCTTGATGGCCCTGCCGGTGCTTATTCTTCAGCTTTTAGCCCAGGATGCTTTGACTTTCTTCAATATAGGAAGAAGCGGCGTTATCATGATTGTCGTTTTGGCTTTAATTGAAGAAATTTTTAAATTCGTGGCCGCCTTTTGGATGACCAATAAGAATCCCGATTTTAACGAACCAATCGACACTATGATTTATATCATCACCGCCGCTTTGGGGTTCGCGACCGTGGAAAATATTTTGATAATGGGCAATATTTTTTCCGGTACGAATGCCGTCTCGCTGACCGCTTCTTTAGATACGGCCTTCAGCGCCATCGCCCTCCGATTCATCGGCGCCACCCTGCTTCACGCTTTGGCCTCGGGATTGTTGGGTTATTATTGGGCCATCGGAATAATCAAAAAATCGCTTCCTAAATATCTCGGCTACGGCTTAATTTTGGCGGTTTTAATTCATTCGGTTTTTAATTATTTGATAATGAGGTTCCAGTCGGTCAATTTTCTTATCCCCAGTTTGTTTTTGATATTGGGCGCCATTTTCGTTCTGGTTGATTTTGAGAAATTAAGGAAAATGATATAATAAAAATATGCCCAGTAACTCAACTCCGATGGTTCGCCAGTTCAGGCGAACAGAAGTACTGGGTAAGGGTCAATATTAATCAAATAAAACAAAATCATTAATTATCAACTTCGATATATTTATAATATGTCGGAGTTGAGTTAACTGGGTATGGCCGAAGAAATTAGAAAATCAGAAGAATTTTTAAACGAAGAATTAAGTGAGGAAGCCGAGGGTTCGCTCTTGGTTGATGTTTATCAGACCGACAATGAAATTATCGTCCGCTCCGCTGTAGCCGGCATTTCGCCGGAAGAGTTGGAAATCAACATTACCACCGAAAGCGTCACTATCCGCGGCAAAAGAGAAAAAGAGGGAGAGATTGAAGAAAAAAATTATTTCTATCAGGAATGTTTTTGGGGCACTTTCTCGCGCTCGATCATTTTGCCCCAGGAAATTGATCCTGAACGCTCAACCGCCGCGGTCAAAAACGGAATCTTGACTATTCGGATGCCCAAGATTGAACGCCAAAAAGCCAAAAAAATCAAAGTAAAAATTGACTAAATTTTTAGAAGCTCTGGCCGTCTTTACGAGCACTATCATCGGAGCGGGAATTTTCGGCCTGCCTTACATCGCTTTTAAATCCGGATTTGGAGTAATAATTTTTTATTTTCTTGTCTTAGTGATTTTGGCCATAATCGTTCATCTTTTATTGGCCGAAGTCAGCCGGGACACCCAAAAAATCTGCCGCATTCCCGGCTATGCCGAAGAATATCTGGGAAAAAAATGGCGGAATTTCAGTTTAATCGTTTCTTCCCTGGGGTTGCTTGGCGCCCTGTTGGCTTATCTTATTTTAGGAGGAAATTTCCTGGCTTCTTATTTTGGCGGCTCCGTATTTTTCTACACCCTTGTCTTTTTTATTTTCGGGGCAGTTTTGATTTATAAAGGAATCAAGGGCATCGCCAAAATTGATTTAATAATGCTAGTGGTTATTATTTTTATCCTTTTTCTTTTTTTGGTTCACGGTTTGCCTTTTCTTGATTTAAAAAATCTTACGACCTTTAATCCCCGGTTTCTTGCTTTTCCTTATGGAGCCGTTCTTTTTTCGCTTTGGGGCTTGACTTTGGTGCCGGAAATAAAAGAAATGACGGAGCGGGACAGAAAAAAACTAAGACGAGTGATAATTGCCGGCATTATCTTGGCCGGTCTTTGCTATCTTTCTTTCATTTTCATTATTCTCGGGGTTAGCGGTTCGCAAACCTCGCCTGACGCTCTTTCGGGCTTCGCCAAAATTATCGGCGAACAATTGGCTAAATTGGGTTTCATTTTTGGTATCCTAGCCGTTTCCACCTCTTTCCTCGGCCTGGGATTAACGCTGAAAAAAATTTTCCAATACGACCTGAAATTGCCGGAGAAAACCTCCTGGGCTATCGCCTGTTTCTCTCCTTTATTTTTATACCTTCTGGGAATTAAAAATTTTATCGGGGTTATTTCTATCACCGGGGCCGTCGCCTTGGGGCTTGAAGCCATTATCGTGATTTTCATCTACAAAAGATATATAGAAAAAAGATTTCAACGGAAAACCCCGATTTGGATTTATCCTTTAGCGGCTTTCTTTTTAATCGGTTTAGTTCTCCAAATATTTTCTCCGGTTTTGTTTAAATAAAAACCGAGAGGGGTGAACCTCTCGGTTAAAACTTAACTTTTTTATGCAAATATTGGGCTTGAAGGCTCACCTTTGTTCTTTTGCTTGTTGTTGTAACACCAGCGGTGAACGTTACCTTTGTAATCATAAGAATAATACCAAAGGCGTAAAAACCGCCAAAACCACCGTATTTTCCGATCGCAAATCTTACAAGTCCAATCGTCCATTTTTACCTCCTTATTTAATTTTAAATTTGCAGTTTTAAAAAGCTTGACATAATTTTAAAACAAACTATTATACCTGTCAAAGTGAGTTTTTTAACAGCAACGAAAAAAAGGAGGGGAAGATGGAAGAATTTATAGTTATCAGTTGGTGGAATAGCTCTGAGAGATTTAATATTATGCCAGAAGTAACAACTCATCGTAGCCCAAAAATTGCCTGGAGAGAAGCGAAAACGAGAAAAAAGGTTTTAGGAAAAAATTCCAAAGTTATTTTGGCTAAAGTAATTAAAGAAATTTAAGGAGGTGGTAAAATTGATTAAAGTCATCGTTTGTGGCGCTTGCGGCAAAATAGGGAAACAACTGATTGGCCTGATCAGCCAAGACGAAGAAATGAAATTAATGTTTGCCATTGAAGAAAAAACCCATTCCCGGATTAACAAAACCATCAGTGTCGGAGACATTGTTTTAACTCATGACTTGGAAAAAATCATCAACGAAACCGACGTGGTGATTGACTTCAGTGATTATCGGGAAACTGGTTTAAAACATCTGATGACCGCCGCCGACCGCAAAAAAGCTATCATTATCGGGACTGCTAATTTAGAAAACAGTTTTCTCCCTGAAATAAACCTAATAAAGCACTTCATCAGAGAAGTTGGGAAAGTTCCCTGCGTTATCATTTTGCCGATTATGACAAGCAATGGCATTCCTGCCAATCCTTCCTGCCAGTGCGACATTTTTATCCGCGACGCCATCAAAGCGATAAAATGGATTGTCGGCAAACCGACCGGACTTTATGACATGCGGGATGTTTCAGCCGCAGAATGTTTTAGAAATTAAATAAACAGAATAAATATAGCCAGTCCGCTAATTATCAACGGACTGGCTTTTTATTTTACTATTGTAATTCTGCGATCGCAGAATTACAATAGTAATTGAGAAAAAGCATAAAATTTGACAAATTTGTATTTTTTTGGTAAACTATATTCAAGCTAATAAAATTTAGCGGAACTTTAATAAATCAAAAGGAGGATGAAAAATGCCTTGCCCTCACGGATTTGGTAATGAAAATTTGTGCAATCTCTGCCATTGCGGCCAACCGGCAAACGCTATTTCCATAAAAAGGATTTTGTTTAAAAACAAAAAAAGGAGGTGGGCGATGAAAAAACTTGTTTTGTTTATTACGATTTTGATTATCACTATCGTAACCGGCGGCAGTATTATACTCCACATGCGAGGCCTTAATGGAGGAGATGTCGCTATTATTTGGTTTCTAGTTCTTGTGGGTATCATTGCTCTTCTTGACCTGATTTATTTGATAATCATGCCAATGATTAAAATAATTAAAGGCAAAGACGACCGCCCGCCAGAATTTAACAACCGCGCATCTCCTGTGTTTAGAGTTTAAAAAAAGCCCCTTGGGAATTTTCCAAGGGGCTTACTATTTTAAGTGCCCTCGGCAGGAATCGAACCTGCATCACCTCCTTCGGAGGGAGATATTGTATCCATTCAACTACGAGGGCTAGTCCCTAACATTATTCCCGAAACCAGCCACAACATCAAGCGGCCGGGCTGGAGCGTCCAAAGAAAATGGTCAAATAAACCAAGTCCCAATAGAGACAGAAACATCATCAAAACGGCTAAGGAAGCATAATTCATTTCTGAAATTTTGTTTAAAAAGGGCTTGATATTTTTTATTAAAAGTTTGGCTATAAACACCAAAAAAACAATCAACCCCAAAACTCCGGTTTCTGAGCCAATAAGCAGATAGATATTATGTATCGGCTGCCACTGCCAAACTCGGCTCATCCCGAAAAGTTGATAAATTCCGTTTTTCACCGAATAAATCACCTGGTTGCCCAAGCCGACACCTAAAGGATGATTTTTTACCAGATACCAGCCCAATTCATTATAAGAAATTCTCTGGCTGACCGCGGGTTCGTTTAAAGAAATTTGCGCCCGGGCAAAAATCAACTGACTTAACGCCAAAAACAAAATCAAAAAAGTAAAAAACAAAAATGCTGAAAAATAAAAATTCCGTTGGCGAAAATCTTTTTGGCGGAAGAGATAAAAAATAAAAAACAAAGTCAAAACCATTCCCAAAAACCAAGCCGTGCGTGAGAATGTCAGGATTAAACCCAAAATTATAAGAAAAATCGCCGTGATGCTTAAAAGTTCAAGCCAAAATTTTTTCTCCCGATTTAAAACCTTCAAAAAACAATAATAAGAGCCAAATAATCCCAAAAGCAAAAAAGCCGCCAAAACATTGGGATGGGGAAATGTGCCGTAAGCCCGCAAAATTTTAGCGCCGGCAATGACCATTTTGGCGACTCCGGCAATCCCCGGGCCCAAAACCGATTCCCCTAAAAACTTCAGCCCCAAACTTTTTTGATTTAAAAACTGAAAAAAAGCGATAAAAGATTGGAAGACGGCCGAGCCGGCTAAAACCGCCAAAATAGTTTCCAGTTTAATCCAATTTCTTTTCAAGCTTTCCGCGATTGCCAAAGCGGTCAAAACCAATAAAACCAATCTTATAAAATTGTAAAACGCCAGAAACTTATAAGAAGCGGAAAGAATAGAGAGTCCGGCGAAAAACAAAAAGGCACTTAAAAAAACTGAAAATAACCCAAACTTACCCTCGAAAACCAGAATATTCCGACTCCAGCGGTCGGAATTTCTTTTCCCTCGCCCCGACGGCTCGCCTTCGGCGAGACCAAGCCCGTCGGGGCTGCGGGATATTTTCTCAGATAAGTTTGGGTTATTTAAGCGGGAAAAAGTTTTTGCTAAAAAAGTTAGTAAAAATAACACCATTAAAACATCGCTGGCATACAAAAAAATCGCCTCGTATTCGTCAAAGCCGGGCGTAAATTTAAAAAACAAAACCCTGTAGCCGAAAGGCAAAGAAGTCAAAAACAGCCAAAAAAATAATTTAGATAGCTTATTTGGCAAAGTTCATTTTGATATACGCCATATCGCTTGGCTCGGGAGAATAAGATATTTTCATCTGAATTTTATATTTATTGAAAACTTCTTTGATTTTCTTGGCTAATTTTACGGCTAATTGGTTTTCGGTGGTAGTAATTATTAAATTCCCGGAATCATTTTTTATATCAATCAAGCGGTCCATCGGGTTCCGCTCAAAAGCCCGCTGGCAAAAATTTTTAATTAATTTGGCTAAATCCTCTTTTGAATTCACGGGAAAGTTGTTTATAGCTAATTGACCCTCAAACTCTTTGTCTTTAATCATCCGGCAAGCCGGACATAAAATTGATTTCCCCTCCACCTTTCCTTGAGAGGGCGAAGAGTGATGCCAAAATTTTTTATAATAAATCGATTGGCAGGTTGGGCAAAAAAGAACTCCCTTTTCACCGAGAGAAAATTCCTTTTTTCCGGTTCTTTCAACCGGAAGCTCAACATTATACTGCCATTTCCCCATATTGGATTAAAATTAAGAGTTGGGCGTGTTTTTGTCTCGAAAACGGTCCAGGAAGATTTCAAAATAATAAAGCAGGGTATAAATCAACAAAACTAAAAAAGCGGCGAAAAAGGCGACGAAATAAAATTTAAGACCGATGGTCATTCCGATAGCCGCCGTGGTCCAGATGCCGGCCGCTGTCGTCAAGCCCTTAATTTTTGATTGTTGAAATACAATCAAACCGGCGCCTATAAAGCCTATGCCGATTACAACTTGCGAAGCTATCCGGGAAGGGTCAAATCCAGGCCCGACAGCAAAATACGTAAAGCCGACTGTTGAAAGAATCGTGAATAAACAAGACCCCAAACAAACCAAAGCGTGGGTTTTAACGCCCGCCAATCTTCCCCTTACTTCTCTTTCTGTCCCGATTAAAGCCCCTAAAATAACGGCTAAAAAAAGTTGGCCAAAAATTTCTAAATTTTGGTAATTAAAAATTGTGTTCATTGATAAATACTATTCCACGGGGTAAACCATATCGCCTTCCCGCGCTTTTTCCGTAACCTTGATTCCTACTTCCTGATTTTTCTTGGCGCTTTTGATGTCTTTGTGCTCATACTGCATTGATTCAATCGTCTGCTCAAAATCGGTACTCGCCCCCTTAATCTTTATTTTTTCGCCGACCTCAACGGTTTTTTTAAATTTTATAATCGCCACATTGATTCCCCCAAAATAATGGGTTATTTCGCCTATTGGCTTCTCCTCAACTGTTTTTGTTGTTTTGGTTATTTTTTTTACCATATTTATAAAATTTTTTAAATCGACCTTTTTATTATTATACTTCTTCTTCTTTTATTAATTCAACAACTTTTTTCAGAAGTTCGGCCGGCTCTTTGGCGTAAGCGATCTTCCCGGGGCCGCGATAACTTTTGACAATTAAATCCTGGATTATGTCAGCCGTCCCACCGGTGCCTTCCAGAACTCCAATCGGTTTCTGGTCTTCAAAAGCAATAGTGAATTCATTAAGTGTCCCCATCCTCCCGCAGATAGTGATAACCGCGTCCGAAGCCCGGGTCAGCAAAAGATTTCTACCGGGATAACCAAACCCGGTGTATATAATGACATCATGGTAATCAATCGGCAAATGATAAGTTCTTTGGTGGGCGGCTTTGGAAGCAGCCGGGGAAAATCCGATAACCGTGCCGCCGGCTTCTTTGGCGCCTTTGGCGGCCCAATACGGCATGCCGGTAGTGGCGCCTGTAACCAGGATAAAACCCTGCTTGGCGATTTCCCGGCCCATTTCTTGAGCCCTCTCTACCGCACCCAATTCGCAATGACCCGTTTCCGAAGCGCCGGAAACGCAAATTACATATTTAAGACCGGAAGATTTTTTATTAGCCATTTTTAGTTTAACCTAGCTTTAGTATAGCAATATTGAATGAAAATTTTAAGACCCATAAGGGGACTTTACAAAATATAAAAATTATGCTATCTTAATTCTAAAGGTGAACTTTAAAATATAAGGAGGTGATTAAAATGCCGGATCGGAGCATAGAATTGCGCCGCGATAATCAAGGATTGTTGGAATTAACAAAAACTATCGGGAACAAGAAACTGGTCTTTAGGTTTAATAGTAAAGAAAATAGAGCGGTCCATGTTAACACATCTGGTTTAGACCGACTTTATTCTTCTGCTGATCTTTGGGTGTCAAAAAGTGAATTTATCGCTGCCTGCAAACAAGCAACTGCAATTTTTAAAGAAGAAAAAGAAAAATCGCAAAACGGAAAACTCCAGCCATCACAATCGCAACTCACCTTCTCTTATCAAATTTAGGCTCTCAAAATATTTTGAGAGCCTTTCCCTTTTTATTCTCCCTTAATTACCGCTAAAGGTTTTAATCTGGCTACTTTTTTTGAAAGTCCGGCCTGATGAACTACCTCCACCACGCTGTCAATATTTTTGTAGGCCTGAGGCGCTTCTTCGGCTAAACCGCTTAAGGAAGCGCAACGAACCACAATCCCCTTGCTTTCCAAACTTTTAATCAACTCTTGGGGCGAAACCGCGCGCACCGCGGCATGCCGCGACATTGTCCGGCCGGCGCCATGACAAGTGCTAAACCACGCTTCGGCTCCCTCTTTTGTTCCCGCTAAAACATAAGAGGCCGTACCCATTGAACCCGGTATCAAAACCGGCTGACCGACTTCCCGATATTTTTCCGGAATCTCCGGATGCCCCGGCGGAAAAGCCCGGGTCGCTCCCTTGCGATGAACGATTAATTTTTTTTCTTCGCCATCAACCAAATGATTTTCAATTTTGGCGATATTATGCGCCACATCATAGACAGTTTTTAACTCCGAGGCCGAACCCCCCAAAACGCTTTTCCAGGCCTTGCGGATAAAATGAGCGATGGTCTGTCTGTTGGCCCAAGCGTAATTCGCGCCGCAAATCATGGCTGCAAAATAATTTCTTCCCTCAGGAGAATCAATCGGACAAGCCGCCAATTCCCGGTCAGGCAATTTTATTCCGTATTTAGACATAGCGTTGACCATCACCCGGATATAATCAGTCGCAATCTGATGGCCGAGTCCGCGGGAGCCAGTGTGAATCATTATTAAAACCTGGCCTTTAAACAGACCAAACGCCTTAGCCGCTGTTTCGTCAAAAATTTCTTCCACTTTTTGAATTTCCAAAAAATGATTGCCCGAGCCTAAAGTCCCAACCTGGTTCCGGCCGCGGCTTTTCGCCCGTTCGGAAACCAAAGAAATGTCGGCATAAGTTAAACGGCCGCCCGACTCGCAATTTTCCAAATCCTCTTTTTCGCCGTAGCCCTGCTCTACCATTCTTTGGGCTCCATTCTCTAAAATTTTTTCAATTTCCCCAACGCTTGATTTAATCTGGCGGCCCTGGCCCAAACCCGAAGGAAC
>JAVHOD010000056.1:0-2186 GCA_036169835.1 Minisyncoccota bacterium
TTGGAAATTGGAAATTGGAAATTGGAAATTGCTTTTGCCAAAATGCTGCCGCACCTCACCGCCGCGTACTGGACATAGTAAACCGGATTTTTTAACGATTGTTCCTTGGCTAAATCCAAATCAAAATCCATATGCGTATCCGGCGAATTCATCAAAAAGAAAAATCGGGTCGCGTCCAAGCCGACTTCTTTAATCAAATCTTCCATAGTGATAAATTCGCCCGTGCGTTTGGACATTTTCACCTCTTCTCCGCCTTTTTTTAATCTCACTAATTGAGTTATTATTGCCACCAGTTTATCTGCGGGAATATCCAAGGCCTTCAGGCCTGCTTTAAGCCGCGGCAGATAACCGTGATGGTCGGCCCCCCAAATATCAATCGCTTGGTCAAATTTCCTAATCTGAAATTTATTCAAATGATAGGCCAAGTCCGACAAAAAATAAGTCGGCTCGCCGGTACTTCTTACCAAAACCCGGTCTTCGCTGTCACCGAAATTTTCGGCTTTAAACCATAAAGCGCCTTCTTTTTTATAAACCAATTTCTTTTCCTCTAATTCTTCAAGAAGTTTTTCCACCGCCTCGCTTTTGTACAAATCTTCTTCGCTAAACCATTTATCAAATTTTATCTTCAAATCTTTTTCAATAAATTTTTTATTTTCCTTCTGGATTTCGGCGGCCATCAAATGTCCCGCTTCGCCGTAAATTTCGTCTTTATTTTTAAATTTTTGAATTATATTTCTGATTTTTGATTTCTGATTTTTGATTTTAAGGCGGAGACTGTCCGTCAGATAATTCGTTCCTTCGCCGGTTGCCGTTTTCCCTAATTCCTTAATTTGAGTGCTGATCTTGGAGTCATTGACATAATATTCCCGGCTGATGCGGCAACCCGCGAATTCCAAAATCCGGGCCAGGACATCGCCCAGGAATCCGCCCCGGCCGTTGCCGATGGTTAATTGCCCGGTCGGATTAGCCGAAATAAATTCAATGTTTATCTTTTTATTCTCCCCTGCTTTTAAACTCCCGTATTTTCCGTTTTTTTTTAAAATCTCCTTGAGTTCGTCTTGTAAAACTTTGTCCGCCAGCCAAAAATTTATAAATCCCGGCGCCGCCACTTCAATTTTTTCAAATAGTTCAGATTTGAGATTCGCCTGTCCGCCGAAGCACTGGCGGAGGCGGAAGATTTGAGATTTGAGATTATCCGCGATTTCCATCGGATTTTTGCTTTGTGATTTCGCCAACTGTAAAGCGATATTGGTGGAATAATGCCCGAACTTTTCGTTTTCCGGCACGAAAATTTCAATCGGCATTGATTCCCTGATGACTTTTTCAAGACAACTGGCAATTTTTGTTTTAAGCATTAATTCAATTATACTTAAAACAAATGAATATTTCTACTAACAAACGCGCTTATTTTGACTATAAAATCCTGGAGACCTACGAAGCCGGTATTGAATTGCGGGGTTTTGAAGTCAAAGCCATAAAAACCGGACATATAAATTTGGCCGGTTCTTACGCCGTCATTAAAGATAACCAACTCTGGCTTCTTAACGCCGACATCCCGGCTTACCAGCCAAAAAACACGCCCAAAGATTACGATTCCAAAAGAACCCGGCGCTTGCTTTTAAAAACCGCAGAAATAAATAATCTCTTAGGCAAAACCAAAGAAAAGGGCTTGACTTTAGTGCCGCTCAAGGTCTATACTAAAAACCGCAGAATCAAGATAGAAATCGGGTTGGCGAAAAGCAAAAAAGAGTTTGATAAAAGAGAAACTATCAAAAAACGCGAAGCTCAACGCCAAATCCGGGAAAGAATAAGGGAATGATTTGTTTCGATGGCAGTACTTTCATAAAACAGCAGGTTAAGGACGGCTCGTCACCTTATCAACATCGGGCCAAAAACAACTGTCAAAAACAATTTGACTCCTGCCTTGGCTTTTGCCTAAGCAGGCATCGCTTGATTAAAACTTGATAGATTAAAGCGGTGTCAACAATCAAGTTATAGCTGATTTTCCGGCCGAGAAAATTAGCCGAACAAAATCGGCCGAGAATTATGAATATTTCGCCGAATTTAAGTTCATAATTCTTACAAAAAATAATTTGGCTAAACCTGTAGAAATTTTATAAAATTAATGTCAGACGCGGGTCCAATTCCCGCCATTTCCACCACGCTAAGCGTGGTTCAAGCTCCGC
>JAVHOD010000056.1:2286-9459 GCA_036169835.1 Minisyncoccota bacterium
TCAGCGGAGCACCACGTACCGAGTATGGTTCAAGCTCCGCTCAGCGGAGCACCACGTACCGAGTATGGTTCAAGCTCCGCTCAGCGGAGCACCACTAAAGATGTATTATGTTTATGTTCTATTAAGCGAGAAAGACAAAAGATTGTATATTGGTTATACAAATGATGTCAAAAATAGATTAAATAAACATAATAACGGATTTGTCCGAGCAACTAAAAATCGTCGGCCGCTCAAATTAATATATTGTGAGGTATATGTGGATTTAAGCGACGCTAAGCGTCGCGAAGAATTCTTAAAGGGAGGTAAGGGACATAGTGAATTAAAAATACAGTTGCAAAATACCTTCAAAAAGGTAAAATATTTAAAAAGATAACTATTAACTATCGCACCAACAATCAAATTACCGCCCTGGAATTGAGAGTGATTGATGAAACCAGCGCCCATTTGGGCGTAATGACAAAAGAGGCGGCTTTAAGTTTGGCTAAGGAGAGAGGTTTGGATTTGATAGAAATTACTCCGACCGCCAAACCGCCGATAGCCCAGATAATCAGTTTTGATAAATTCAGGTATCAGAAAGAAAAAGAATTTAAAAAACAGCGGCTAGCCCAGAAAAAAACCGCTTTTGAGCTGAAACAAGTAAGAATCAGCCCGCGGGCCGCTCAAAACGATTTGGCGATCAAAGCCGGGTTGGCCGAAAAATTCCTGCAAACCGGCCACAAAGTGGAAATCCTTTTATTGTTGAAAGGCCGGGAAAAAGGGAACAAGGACTGGGGGCTTTTAAAACTCCGGGAATTCCTTAAAATAATCAAAATCCCCTGCAAGATCACCCTGGAGCCGAGGTTTATCGGCCGAGGATTCGTAATCCAAATAATAAAGGATTAGGTCTGAAATTTGGAGGCGAAGCCGAAAAAATTTCAGCAACCAAACCTTTACCCAGCACTCAGTATTGTCTTACGGGGTTTTGACAAAAACAATTAATTTGTATAAGATTCAGCATCAAAAGGTAAAATTATACTGAGTGCTGGGTGCTCAATGTTGTAGTAAAATTTACTTCGCATTGAGCTCGTAAATTTAAACAACATTGGCATGAAAAAAAGTTTATCCAAAAGAATCAGAATAACTAAAAGAGGGAAAATTATAAGGAAAGCCATGGGGCAAGGCCATAACCGGGCCAAAAAAAGCAACACCCAAATAAAAAGAAGGAAAAAACCGAGAGGTATTCTGCACGGCAAAAGATTTATTAAAAAACATTTATAAAAACCAAAAATGACCAGAGTAAAAAGAGGAACACTTTCCGTTAAAAAAAGAGAGAAAATTCTTAAATACACCAAGGGTTTTCACTGGGGCCGGAAAGCCAAAGAAAGAGCCGCCAAAGAAGCCCTGCTCCACGCCTGGACTCACGCTTTTGCCGGCCGCAAAGAAAAAAAGCGAAATTACCGCCGGCTTTGGCAGGTTCAAATTAACGCCGCGGTCCGACAAAAAGAATTAAGCTACAGCAAATTCATCAGCCAGCTCAAAAAGGCCAATATCAAGCTCGACCGCAAAGTCTTAGCTGAAATAGCCAAAACTCAACCGGTTATCTTTGAACGACTTTTGGGCGTCGCCCAAAAGTCCAAGTGAAATTTCTTGCCCAGCATTAATCTCGTCTGGGCCTCTAAAGCGGGAAAAGAACCCATAATAATTAAAGTTATGGGCATTAATATCCATTGAGCCAGATAAAAAATATAATGCCGGAATTTGAATTTTTTGGGCTTAGGCGGCAAAAGAGAAAGCGCTAACGCCGCCGAAGTGACGATGCCGATGCTGGCCAAGGTCATGATAAAACTTGTCACTCGGGGCAAATTATAAGAAAGAAGGGAAATGTCAAAATTCGCGCCTCCGATTAAAACCGGCAACCAGCCGAAAATAAAAATAATCAAAGCGTTGGTCGCCCAGGAATGAAAATCTTCCATCAAATGGAAACCCCGATAAATTTTTTGTTCCCAAGATATTTTATTTACGGAAAATTCCGATAAAACATAAGGAATATTTTCGACTCCCCAGGCCCAGCGCCGCTGCTGTTTATAAAGATTCTTAATCGTCCGCCAAAAACTCGGAGTGACATTGGCGTCCATATAAACCGGATAAAGCAGGGGTATCACCTGCCAATCGCCTTTATAATGAAGAAAAAATTGCCAAAAAATCCGCGAATCCTCCGAAACCACGTTCGTTTGCCAGAAACCGATTTCAACCAACGCCTTAAAAGGCATGGAATGAGAAGAAAAAGTGGTTAAGCGCTCCGGCCAGGACTGGTGCATCATCATCCAGAAAGTGGTGGAAAAAGCGATTAACCGGGCCAGAGCCGGCGCCTGATAAATGTTATTGGTAAAAAGAGGAACCGGCTGATAACTGGAATTTTGCGGTTTTTCCGCCGTTAAAAATTTATAAGTCAAAATCCCGAAATATTCGGGGCCGGCCTGGGTATCAATATCAAAAGCGGAAACCAAAATATTTTCATAGGGAATTTCCAAGGGGTCAATGATTGATTTCTTGGCTTCTTTGATCGCCCAGGTTTCATTGGCGCCCTTGCCGGCAATTTCTCCCGTTAAATCAGCCGGGTGTCGAGTGATTAAAAATTTAAAAAAACATTTTTCAAACTCCCCTTTTATTTTATGGGCGGTTGTCTCGGCGGCCGCGCCGGCTATTTCCTCAATAGCCAAAACAACAATCAATTTATCCTTTGAATAATTGGTATTTTCCAAACTCAAAAAAGATTCCCGGATCACTTCATAGGGCTCTTTATACATCGGCAAAATTATCAGGTGATAAATATTTTGCCAATTTTTAGTTGCCGATTGCCGGTTGTCGGTCAGTTTATCAATCCAATTTATTTTCTTGTTAGCCCTCATCTGCCTGAAACTGGCTTGTAAATGAAAATATAAAAATATGGTTTTGCAAAGCCAATAGCAGTCAAAAATAATGATAAAAACCGCCACCCAGACCGGCTGTTTAAAAGACAAAAATACCAAAAGCCCCAAAGTCAGCCACGCCAAAGCCCCCGGAAAAATTTCTAAGAGTTTTGTTTTCATTATTATTTTTTCCCGCTTTGCGGGATCCCGCACCGCGGGACAATAATTTTCTTTTCAGCCAAAAAATCCCCAACCAGCTCAAAAATTTTCTGATGCCCTTCTGAATTAGGATGCAAGCCGTCGGCTAATAAATCTTTATAATCCGATTTTATCATTTCGTCAAAAATTTCAATAAAATAAATTTTATTCTCTAAGCAAACGGATTTTATCATTTCGTCGTATTTTTTAATATATTCATTTTTGTAAGATTTATCGGAATTCCAAGGAATTGGCGATGTTTTTGCTTCATCAACGGGAGTCAAGCCGACAAAAATAATTTTTGAAGAAAATTTTTCAGCCAGCTTTATGAATTTTTTGATATTGTTCTTAAACTCCGGCGGCAAACATCTTAAGCTATTTTGGCTATGAATAAATTGAGAATCGTTGATTCCAACGGCAAAAATAAATATAATATCTTCTCCTTCTTTTAATCTTTGTATTGTTTCAAATTCAAATCTTTCTAATAAATCATCCGAGGAATCTCCGGAGACAGCTAAATTATAAACTAAATGATAAAAGTCAAAACTCGTAAAAGATTCTTCGTCTAAAACTTTTCTTAACCGGTTGACCCACCCGCCTTCTTTCTCATCTCCGGCGCCATAAGCGATGCTGTCTCCAAAAACCAAAATTTGAGCCATAAGTTTTATTTAAATTATTTAGATTTCTTCTTGTCCGCGTAAAGCTTCTTCCGCTTTTTTAATATCTTCGGGATAGCCGATCGGAAGCCACATAGTGGATTTCACCGCAAAAAGTTTATGGCCGTCTTTCAACATTTTAGAAAGAGCGTCGGTTAAATAATATTCCCCATTTGGGTGGGGATCCGCCCTATATTTGAAAATTTCAGAATCTAAAAGCAGGATACCGGTGGAAACAAGGTTTGAAGAGGGATTTTCCGGTTTCTCCGTGATTTCGGCGATGCTACTGTCGCTATTTAAGCGGACAACCCCGAATTTCCTCGGGTCTTCTACCTCGGCCACTACCAGCGCGTACTTATGCCCCAAACAATTTTCTATCCCCTTTTTGCCGTGAATATCATCGGCGCAAAGCACAAAAAATCTTTCATCTTTTCCAATCAATGACTCGCAAAGTTTTAAAGCGTGATATGTCCCGAGCGGTTTTTCCTGCCAGACGTATTGCGTCTGTTTCCCCAAAAAATTATCGCCGCAATAATCTTTAATCCGATCGCCCATATACCCAATAACCAAGACAAGCTCATTTACGGCATCAGGCAAACGCGAAACGATGTGCTCCAAAATAGGCTTTCCGCCGACTTTTAAAAGCGGTTTTGATGTTTCCAATGTCAAGGGCCGCATTCTTGTCCCTTCTCCCGCTGCCAAAATAATCGCTTTCATATAAATTCAAGTATATCATTTTAAAAAAACTTGTTGAAATTAGCGTCTATTTCTGTTTAAATTCGTATATTCGTAATAAATTCGTAATTCGTAATGATATGAAAATACTGTCTATTGAAACCAGCTGCGATGAAACCGCTTTGGCTTTAATTGAGGCAAACGGTGGGTTAAAAAATCCCCGATTTAAAATTTTAAAAAACCTAGTGGCTTCGCAAATTAAAATCCATCAGCCCTTCGGCGGCGTGGTGCCAAATTTAGCAAAAAGAGAACACATTAAAAATCTTCCGGTGTTATTCCGGAAGATTTTTGGAATTTCTAATTTTCAATTTCCAATTTTCAAACAAGTTCCAAATTCTAAATTCCAAATTCTAAATTCTATTGACCTAATCGCCGTAACCATCGGCCCCGGTCTGGAACCCTGTCTTTGGGCCGGTATTGGTTTTGCCAAAGATTTAGCTAAAAAATGGGGTAAGCCGCTTATCGGCGTCAATCATCTTGAAGGACATCTCTACAGTTTTCTACTAAAGCAGAAAACTGCAATTTCTAATTTTCAATTTCCTCCGATTTCATCGAGAGTCCTCGACAAAGTCGGGACAATTTCTAATTTTTTCCCAGCTATCGCTTTAATTGTTTCTGGCGGCCATACGATTCTGCTTTTAATGAAAGATTTAACGCATTATAAAAAGCTCGGCGAAACCCGGGACGACGCGGCCGGTGAGGCCTTTGATAAAGTCGCCCGATTGCTGAATTTGTCTTATCCCGGCGGCCCCGAATTGGAAAAATTAGCCAAATATAGAAGTTCAACTTCCATAGATTTTCCCCGACCAATGCTGAACCAGAAAAACTATGATTTCAGTTTTTCGGGGCTAAAAACTGCTGTTTTATACTATCTCCGCGACCAAAACCCCTGCCTGTCCGGTAGGCAGGCAAAAGCCATAAACTCTAAGTTAAAAGCGGATGTGGCCGCTTCGTTTCAACAGGCTACTATTGATGTTTTGACGGCTAAAACTTTCCGGGCCGCCAAAGAATTCAAAGCTAAATCAATTTGGCTTTCGGGTGGTGTCGCTAACAATAAAGCTCTTCGAAAAAAATTTCAGAAAGAAGCCAAAAAAAAGAAAATTAATTTTTTCGCCCCATCTTTAAAATTTACCACCGATAATGCGTCAATGACTGCAGTAGCCGCTTATTTTAATCATCTAAAAAATAAAAAACACCGTCTTATTGCTCAAGGCGACTTAAACATCTAAAGGGCTTTCTCTAAATTTCCAAGCCGAAGACGAAGGAAATTTAGTTAGAAAACCTTTACCCCTCCCCAGTTTTGTTTGAGATTTGAAATAATATCATTAGCGAAACTGGGGAGGGGTGCTCATAATTATAGATAAATTTTTTGCGTTTTCACTTAAAAATTTATACAATTATGGCAATGGAAAAATCCTACAATCCCAAACAAACCGAAGAAAAAATCTATCAACTCTGGCTCAAAAGCGGTTATTTTAATCCTGATAAACTCAAAGCAAAAGTTCCCTACACTATCATCCTTCCGCCTCCCAATATCACCGGTTCCTTGCATATGGGACATGCCTTAAACGCCACAATTATTGACATTTTAATCCGTTTTAAAAGAATGCGGGGATTTAAAGCGACTTGCCTACCCGGTACCGACCATGCGGGCATCGCCACCCAGAACGCCGTGGAAAAAGAACTTAGAAAAAACGGAACCAGTCGCTTTGATTTGGGCCGCGAAAAATTCATAGAGGCCGTTTGGCAATGGAAAGAAAAATACGGCAATATTATTTTGGACCAGCTTAAAAAACTCGGCCTTTCCGCCGACTGGTCCCGGGCTCGTTTCACGATGGACCCCAAATACAGCGAAGCCGTTAAAAACGTATTCATTCATTATTATAAAAAAGGATTGATTTATCGCGGCGAGCGGGTCATTAATTGGTGTCCTCGCTGCCAGACAAGCCTTTCGGATTTAGAAATCGAATATCAGGAAGAAAAAAGCCATCTCTGGTTTATAAAGTATCCGCTTAAAAATCCCATAGATAAAAAAAAATTTATAATCGTCGCCACCACCCGACCGGAAACAATACTCGGCGATGCCGCCGTGGCCGTCAATCCTAAAGATAAAAGGTATCAAAATCTTATTGGCCAAAAAGTAATTCTGCCTATCCAAAACCGAGAAATTCCTATCGTCGCCGATAAAGCGGTGGACCCCGATTTCGGCACTGGCGCCGTCAAAGTAACGCCAGCCCACGACTTTTTAGACGCAGAAATCGCCGGACGCCATCTCCTGCCTATTTATAAAATAATTAATGAAAGAGGCCGCATGACCAAAGAATCTGGGCAAAATTTTGAAGGCCTTAAAGTTTTGGAAGCCAGAGAAAAAGTGCTTGAAGAACTCAAAAATAAAAGCCTGATAGAAAAAACTGAAGAATACCAACATAATGTCAACCGCTGCTACCGCTGTCAAACCGCGATTGAGCCTATTCCCAGCCAACAATGGTTTTTAAAAATGAATGAATTGGCCAGCGCCGCGGAAAAAGCCGTTCGCTCAAAAAAAACCCAAATCATCCCCCAAAAATTTGAAAAAACTTATTTTGCTTGGCTGAAAAATATCAAGGATTGGTGTATTTCCCGCCAAATTTGGTGGGGGCACCAATTACCTGTTTGGTTCTGTCGGAACCAAACAGGAATTCCCAATTCCCAATTTC
>JAVHOD010000057.1:0-9390 GCA_036169835.1 Minisyncoccota bacterium
GAATACCTGAGTGAAATGATTTTCAAATCCGTCGCTGTCTTTGCGTTGCAAGGTTTGGTAATCATGGCGCAGTCCCAATGGCTTGCGCAAATCATCAACTCCAATCACCAAATACCCGCCTTTGGAATTCAAGAAAGCGGCGATGCTCTTCATCGCGGCCTTTTCCAAATCGCGATTTAGACTGCCGATTTTGTGGTCAAAGCGGAGCGAGGATTTAAATTCAAGTTTTTCATTTTCATCTTGGTTGATTATTTGCGCGATGTTTGGTTTTTCGGCAAACCCCTGAATCTGAATATTAGGGTTAATGGCTTTCTTGATTATTTTAAGATAATTTTGAGGATGCGAGATTGTCGCCAAAACTATTGAATTATGATTTTGATTTTCAAGATTAATAGAGCCGTAATGGAATAATTTTCCAAGTGGCCCCGAAGACAGCATAACGGTCATGGATTTATCAAGCGAAAAAGTTTTTTTCTTCTTGAAAAACACTCCGTAAGAGTGGGCAATAGCGCCCTGGCTGATGTTATACGATTCGTAGTACCAGCTTAGAAAAGCGTAGATAGTTATAAATAGTTGCGCGGCGGAAAGGAATAATAATTTGGTGATATCGTAGGGTAGTAACCCTGAAAAAAACAACCGGGCGTATAATACAGATTTGTAATCGCCGTGGCCGGTCGCGAGAAAATAAAGCAGGAAAGCAATGATTTCAATCGTGACGAAATTACGTATAAGGACGATTGGGCTACGCCTTATAGTGATTGGATTGTTCATTGATAATGTAATTGTAATACCCCTTTGGTCTTCCGCAATACTATAAATTTGTAAGTATTATAAAGCTTCTTTGGGGTTCACCCCGTCTCGGTCGGGGATTTTTTAAAATCTTTACCCTGCGAACGCTCCAGGGACATCCTGATTTTATCAAACTGTGACACTCCTCGGACGAATTATTATAGCCGCCAGTCACTCTTATAAGTTCTATATGACCAAACTTTGTATTCATATCCGGAAACTTCTTTTCCGTCCTTAGTAAAATTTTTTGGAGTAGCCTCACCGCCATGCTCTGAAATCCATTTATTATCATATTCGTCAGTCAAATAAAGCTTAAATTCAAAGTTTGTAGTTGTGGAAATTTTTCCAAGGTTAGGTGAGGGAATCCAATAGCGATAAGTAGAGGCGGCAGGTATGAGCCTCGATTTTATAACTTCACTTCGTTCAGGTAAAATCGGTGCTGCCGGGCAGGGAATCGGACCCCGATTTTCAGGTTCAGAGCCTGACGTGCTACCATTACACTACCCGGCAATATTTTTATTAATCCAACTATAATTCTGCCAAAATCTCCTTAACTTCGCAAATCTAAAAACCTATCTGAAAACCTAAGTATAGTCAACTGTACTTAGGAAAATATTCAGGAAATTATTTGAAGTTTTTTTCCTTCAAATTGGATTTTTTTCAATTTTAATTTATTTTCCGGCGTCAGTTCCGCTTCCAAAATTTTCATTCTTTTTCCATTTTGAATAGTCCACACTCCAGGCTCGGGATTCAAAGCCCGGATTTTTCTTTCAATAATTGTCGGTTCATCTTTTTCCAAATCAACATGGCCGTCTTCGGTTTTAAATTTTTTCGTATAAGTAGTCCGGTTTTCGTCTTGAGGCAGGGGAGCGATTTCGCCTTTCAAAAATTTCGGCAGAGTTTCAATCAGTAAATCTCCAGCCAACTCCGCCAGTAATTGCTGTAATTTTGAAAATTGAAAATTATCCCGACTTTGTCGAGGACTCACGACTTTGTCGGAGGAAATTGAAAATTCCAATTTTCGCTGGGCGAAAATTTGACCATGGTCCACTTTTTCATCCACCAAAAACAAAGTGACGCCGGTTTCTGGTTCACCGCTTAAAATAACCGACTGAATCGGGGAGGCACCGCGGTATTTCGGCAAAAGCGAAGGGTGAACGCCGATAACTCCCAGCCGCGGCATTTCCAAAATTTCTTTGGGAATAATTTGAGCGTAAGCGGCAACGAGAAAAAAATCAAAAACTTCATTTTTGATTTTTTTAATTTCTAATTTCCAATTTTCAATTTCCAAACTTTCTGGTTGAAGCGCCGGGATACCGTATTTTTGGGCAATAATTTTTGTTGGCGGAGCGGTAATGATTTTCTTTCTGCCGACCGGCTTATCAGGATTGCAAATAACCACCACCGGCGGAAAACCGGATTTAATCAATTTTTCCAAAATAACAGCCGCAAAATCAGGCGTGCCGAAAAATGCGTATTTCATAATTATATTTTTGCCGTTTCTTCCGGGGCTTCTTTGAAAAGCTTATTGGTCCTGTCAATAAAAAGAACCCCGTTCAAGTGGTCTATTTCGTGCTGAAACACCCGCGCCGGCAATGCCCAGGCCTTAATTTTGATTTTCTTGCCATTTTTATCAAAACCGACCAGCGTTATCTGCTCCGGCCTTTCCACTAAGCCCCAAATCCCCGGCACGCTAAGGCAACCCTCTTCAAGCTCAGTCTTTTCTTTTGAAACCTTAATGATGCCTGGGTTGAAAATAGCATAAAATTTCGGTTTGCCTTTATCGCTTGGGATTTCCGCGATAAAAAGCCGCCAATCAAGGCCAAGCTGATTAGCGCTCAAGCCGATACCTTTTACTTTTTTAATCGCCATTCTCATGTTTTTAATCATTTCCTTAATTGCTTCTTTTTTGTGTTTGGCAAAATCAAAATCCGGCGTTTTCCGCCTCAAAAAATTTTTTTCTTTTTTGTTATTGACCGTAAAAATTCGCATAAAGAATACCTATCACTTTACCTTTAATTTTATTTTACTATTGTAATTCCACGATCGTGGAATTACAATAGTAATGAAGTATTAGCGTTGTGGCGGCCGAGTTTGTTTCTTATCCAGTTCCTGATGGAATACTCTCATAAAATAAGCGCCTTTATTTTCCACATTTTTTCTTTCAGCGACACTCTTGGCCGTGGTGATTAATTTATGCTCGTCATATTTTTTCGCCATTTTAATGTAAAGCGATTTGTGTTTTTCATCGCCGAGTATTTGAGCAATTGTTAAACCGGTAAACTGAAATTTTTCATAAACCCGGCTAGTTTTTTTCCGTTCTTTGATGATATTTAGATAATCTTTGTCTATATTTATGGACATTTTATGATAAAATTATACCGTATGCGTCTCTTTATTGCCATAAATCTGCCCGAAAATGTTAAAGATGTAATTGAAAAGATTACGAATGATTCAAAAATCAGCATAAATCAGCGTGTTAATCAGCTTAAATCAGCGGCAGAAATACGATTTCTGCCTAAAAAAAACTGGCATTTGACCATCACTTTTTTAGGATATCAGCCGCCGGAGGCCTTAGATTCTATTCTTAAATCAATTGAAAAAACTGCGGCTCAATTTAACCCCGTAAAAATAGATTTTGAAAGCATCAGCTACGAGCCGCCCGGCCAGCCGGCTCGGATGGTCTGGCTGGTTGGCGCCAAAAAAACTTCCGAAGAATTAAGTAAACTAAAAATAAAATTAGACGAGACACTTATTGAAAATGGCGTAAAATTCAAACAAAACAACCAGCCTTTTAACGCGCATCTTACTTTAGCGCGATTTTCCGATATCTTGGGTAAATTGCCTGAAAAATTAATAACTCCGCTATTGTTGTCTTTCGAAGCCGAAACTCTTGACTTAATGGAGTCGCATCTCAAGCAAACCGGCGCGGAATACGAAGTACTTTCTGAATTTGATTTTCATTAATTTTTAATATAAAATTTATAAATCCATGGAAAATAAAAAAATATTCAATAAAAATTATGGTTTAGTCCTTGGAATCGCTTTAATAGTCAGCGTCTCTTATTCCTTGGGTTTTCAGGGCGGGCTTCATAAAGCCGAACCGAAAACCATATACAAAGACAATCCGGAAATCGCCGCTGATTTTTCCCTATTCTGGAAGGCCTGGGATACTTTTAAACAAAACTTCGTTCACAGCAAGGACATAACCGACCAGGATATGCTTTACGGAGCCATTGCCGGCTTAGTAAGCGCGGGCAAAGACCCTTACACGGTTTTTCTCAAGCCCAGCGACGCCAATAAATTTGAAGAGGATTTAAACGGAAACTTCGGGGGAATCGGCGCTCAAATTGATATCCGCAATAGCCAATTGATGGTCGTTGCTCCCTTAAAAGACTCGCCAGCTGAACGAGCGGGTCTGAAAAGCGGTGATAAAATCCTGAAAATTAATAGTACTTCCACAGACATTCTCGCCACGGTCGAAGAAGCGGTAAAACTGATTCGCGGGCCGAAAGGAACGACGGTTATCCTCACGGTTTTAAGAGACGGCTGGGCATTACCTAAAGAGATATCTATTATCAGAGACACCATCGCCGTGCCTACTCTTGACTGGGAAATGAAGCCGGGCAATATCGCTTATATCCAACTTTATAATTTCAACGAAAACGCTTCATTGGCTTTTTATAAAGCCGCTCTGCCGGCTCTTCTAAGCGGAGCTAAGGGCATAATTTTAGACCTTCGCAACAATCCCGGCGGCTATTTAGACGCCGCGACTAACATCGCCGGCTGGTTCTTAAAGAGCGGCGATGTGGTCGTAAGAGAAGAATTTAGCTCCGGTAACCAGGACGTTCTTAGAGCCCAGGGTAACAGCGCCTTAGCCGACTTACCCGCGGTTATTCTGGTTAACAATGGCTCAGCTTCGGCTTCTGAAATTTTAGCCGGCGCCCTGCGAGATAACCGCCACATCAAAATCATTGGTGAAACAACTTTCGGCAAAGGAACGGTTCAGGAACTTAAAAGATTCGGTGACGGCTCGGAAATGAAAGTTTCAATTGCCCAATGGCTTTTGCCCAACGGCGAAACAATTGATAAAAAAGGCATAACTCCGGATATTGTCGTTAAATTAACCGAGGAAGACGCCGCGGCCGGAAAAGACCCCCAATTAGACAAAGCGATGGAAATTATAAAAGCAGAAATTAAATAATCTCATTATGAAAATAATTTTATCAGAAGATATTAAGGGACTGGGTAAAAAATTTGATGTCAAGGAAGTCAAGGACGGATACGCCAAAAATTTTTTAATACCCGGAAAATTAGCCAAAGCGGCAAACGAATCCAATCTTAAAATCATCGCTCAGCAAAAAACGATTTGGGAAAATAAAGAAAAAGAAATTCTCGGTCACTTTGAAAAAATCGCCGACCAGCTTAAAAGTGCCGTCTTGGATTTTCCCATGAAAGTAGGCCTACCTGCGCAGGTAGGGGAGAAAGTATCAATTTTCGGTTCGGTTAGCGCCGCAGAAATCATAAAAGCCCTAAAAGATTTGGATATTTTAAAAAAATATTCCGAAGAAATAAAAAATTTTGAAGTGATGCTGGAAAAACCGATTAAGGAACTGGGAGAACACTTAGTGGAAATAAATCTGGGAAAGGGGATTAAATCAAAAATTAAGATTAAAGTACACTCACAACCTTAACAGACCGGTTGAAGCCGTCAAAACGAGTGTGTCTTTTGCGAGCAAACTTAACTTTCCCCGCTTTAAGAGAATAAAGAGTGTCATCATTCGCGCGGCGGACATTAAGACCGGGGAAATAATTAGTACCCCGCTGGCGAACAATAATGTCGCCGATTTTCACTATCTGGCCGTCGGTTACTTTGATACCCAAACGTTGAGCCGCGGAATCTCTGCCTAATTTTGTTGAGCCTTTTGCTTTTGTATGCGCCATAAATTACGAAAATTTAGAACTTCAGCGAATAAATTTTTGCTGAATTTATGAGCATCCCGCCGTAGCGGAAAGCCATACTTTATTAATAAATAATATTTTAACGTAGAACTCATAACTATGTCAAGTTTCAAAAATTTAATTCAGGAAAATAAAAGAAATATTATCATAACTTTTCTGTTGATTCTTATAATCTCTTTAAGCTTCGGGTTGGGGTATCTCTTCGCCAAAGAAAACAATCACGCCCCGATTATCATTGAAAAATGCTCGGAATAAAAGAGATTTTGCGACGAATAATTTATTCGTTGCAACAACCCTTATTTTACGACAGATATAATTGCTATAATCAAAATTATAATTATAATAAGCATATAATTTAAGAATTTGTTCTTTTAAAAACGACATAGAAAATGGTGGGGTGCCAGTAAAAGTAGCCTTGATATAGCCGTGAGTTATTGTTGGTGGTATGTTTACAGACAATTGCTAGCGAAGAGTCTGTAAGCAGAGTTCACCGGCGGCTATGCGTTTCGCTTATAGTTTGGGATCACAAACTATATATGATGCGCATGCGTGGGACCAGAGCCGCATGTAAAATCAAAACGCCTTCTGGCACTCTGCCTCTATTTTTCTTAAGCCCGTTCAGTTTGATGGGCTTTTTTATTTCTAACTTCGGTTAATCTAGAAAGCAAACCAAACTTGTCTGAGAAAATATCCCGCAGGCGCTGAAAGCTTGGTTTCGCCGCAGGCGAATTTCAGTCCCTCACCCTTTACAAAAGGGTGAGGGAAGGGAAAAGAAAATTTTGCCGTCCCGATGCTTGCGAGCATCGCGGATCCACGATTTTGCTGAAGCAAAATCGGGACTGGAGCCAAAATTATTCTGGTTTTCGAAGGCAAGTTTGGTTTGCGAAAAACCTTATAAATACCCAACCTGTTTCAGCCAGTATTCGTTTTCCCATTCCCAAAGTTTCTTGGCGCCCAGAAACGCCTTAAAATCATTCTGCCAGTAGGGGAATTCCTTCAATTCAACGTCGCCTTTGAGTTCCGACCATTGGTGTTCGCAATTTCTGGCTTTTGCGCTGTAGCCGCCGTTAAGCCATGGCAGTTTTATTTTTTCCCGGCCGCCTTTCTGGCGCAGGGTGGCGCCGCATTTAAGGCAGGTTTTGATCTGGTCAATTCTTAAAATCCAGCGCGTCTCTATATTTTTAAAATCATTTTGGATGGCCGCTATATAAGCGGAGGTTTGGAGATCGTAATCGCGGTAAATCGCCTGGGAAGTTTTAATGTCTAAAACTCCGAATTTGCCGTCAACAAGAGCCAGGGCGTCAAGAGTGCCGGCGTAGCGTTCGTCAAAATTAATAATTTGTTTTTCCACAAACTGCTCATCAACCTGGATGTTTTTGGCTTCTTTAAATTTTAAAAATGCGTTAACCGCCGGAGCGATACTCGGGTCAACAACGGGGGACCGGCCGATAAGAAACTGCTCAACGGTTTCGTGTATCAGAGTGCCTTCGGCGGCCGATTGTTTTTTAACCGCTTCCCCCGCGTTAAAATTATTCATTTCGGCGTAAAAGCGATAAAGCGCCGGCTTGGCTTTAATTTCAATGATCTTGGTCACGCGGGGATACCAAGCGCCGTCAATTTCATAGCCGCTTGAATCTTTAAACTGCCCCAGGCTGGAATAATACATAATATCTCCATATCTTAGCAGGGAAGCCGGGATATTCAAGGGTTGTATCTGTCGTACAAGATACCTTTTATGACATATCTAAGAAGAAAAGCCCATAGCCCACACTCCGCAACTAAATAAATAACTATCACAACGAGCCGGTTTATGGCTAATTATGAATAAAAGATAATCCGATTGTGATTAGATTAGCGATTCCCCGGAAAATCCAGACAAAAAATTCCCCCACTTTTTGAAATACCAAAACGATATTCAACCCGATATGGGTCTTCAGCCATTCATTTACATTCCCCAGACCCCTAGTAAGCCACCTGAAGCCGTTTGCCACGTCTTCGCCTGACTTAGGAATGGCTCCGACAACCTGATTGAAAAATGAAAATTTGGAAAAATCAATATTTACGTTGCTGAAATTTTTGAATAAATCGGTTAATGGCTGCGGGATAAAACTCTGAATTTTTTCCGGCGTCGGTATATCTGAAATATTAACTTCAGCCAAAGAAATTTTAGACACCGACAAAATTAATGCCGACAGTAAAATTAATAAAAATAAGCGCTTGTAATTCATACTTTATTTAAACAACAAATTTTATAAATAGTCAAGAGGATTCAAGGTTGCTCCGTAAGGTTGAGGGCCGCAAGTATTGCTCATTTTTATTTCAGGCGAAAGCAGGGTTTGCCCTCCGCCGTAGATGTTCGCATAAACCGTAAAATGGAGATGCGAGCCGGTAGAAAAACCTGTATTACCACTATAACCAATCCGGACTCCCCTATTTACGATATCACCGACTTTCACCTCTTGTAAAGAAAGATGAGTATATAATGTTGAAAGATTATTGTCGTGTTTAATCGCGATATATTTTCCATAAGAACCGCCGTATTTCTTTTTACCATACCAAACCGGAGGACAATATTTATCAGTATTCCCGACAGCTATCACCCGGCCGTTTTCGGCCGCGAAAACCTCCGTCGAGACAGGTACGCCAATATCAATTCCGTTATGAAATCCGCCATTCCCCTTGCCTTCATTGCAGGCCGGATAGGATTTTCTGGCAAAAGAATCGACGATACAGCCGTATCCCTGGGTTAAATTCGCTTTCAAATCTAAATTCAAGGGCATGGCTAAAACTCCCGGTCGCGCCACCGGCAGGATATTCGGATCAATTTTTGACCTTAATTCGGATTCGATCTTGTCAATTTCAGCGCCGATTGCCGCTTGCGTTTTTTCCAGCTCATCAATTCTTTGCTGATAGGCGCTTCCTTGCTTTTTATTGACGGCCAGAAGATTTTGTTGCTCTGATTTTTGCTCCTGAACTATAAGTTTTCTATTCTGCGAATCGGCTTTTGCCGCTTCCTGATTTTGTTCTTTCTGCGAAACCGCGTCTAATTTCTGGGAACGTTCATCGTGGAGTTTCCGAAGAGTGGCTACTTCCGTAGCTAAATTGGTATTAAGGTCAAGCAGGCTTTGAGTTTCAGAGACAGTGTCAGTTAAGCTTTTATTTTTCAATAAAATATTTAAAATCCCTTCCCCTTCTTTTTCGTTTAGCTCTCTTATTAAATTAATGATGGCCCGCTTCTCAATATCGGACTTATTCCCTATGTCTTTAATCTCGCTATTTAAAGATTCGATTTCTAAAGTCAGTTTTTCAATAGTGATTTCACTGGATTTGATTGATAAATTTAATTGGCTGATTTGATAATCGTTCTTTTTGATGTCCTTTTGAAGAGTGGCGGTTTCTTTATTTAAGGCGCTGAGATTATCAAGAATTTTTTGGCGCTCGGAATCAATCTGTTGAAGCTCGGCGCTTTTCTGGTTAATCGCGTCTCTAAGATTCTGAGAAGTGGAGGCCTGAACGGTAGAAAATAGAAAATAGAAAATAGAAAATAGAAAGATAAAAACAATCCAACCAAACTTGTTTGAGAAAATATCCCGCAGGCGTCCAAAGATTGGTCTCCGCGAAGCGGAGTTTGGACGCCGA
>JAVHOD010000058.1:0-9346 GCA_036169835.1 Minisyncoccota bacterium
CGAAAAATTACAACGGCTTGAAAATTGTAGATAAAAACGCTTTACCGATCAGCGGCTTGGAAATTAGAAAATTGTTTGAACTCTAAGATTTCTAAGATTGATTTTTTATAGATATTTTTGAGATAAAGCTTTTATCAAATCTTTTTCTTCCTCAATTTTTTTGAATCTTTTATAATTCCACTTGAATATCCCACCGTCGAAATAAATATTTTCCGCGCATGCCAACATAGCCATTTGGGGTAAAATTTCTATGTCTTTTTTTAACAATTTAATTTTTTGAGAATAGTTTTCCAAAAAAAGCTCAAATTCGTTTTTCAAAAAAATGGTCTCTGATTTATGCTTCGTTTTTATTCCAAATCTAGAAAAATCGAAAGGGGTGAAATTAAACATAAAAGCGATCATTTGCCCAAGATCGTAAACAATCGGACCTCGCGAGATGTCATCAAGGTCAATTAAAAAAAGTTTTTTTCTGCCCAAAACATTGAAATAGCTAATATCGCCATGAACCAAGCCGGTTGTTGCGCCGGATATAGGCGAAAATGAATTGCAAAAACTGATTATTTCTTTTTTAATTTGGGCGTTTATACTTTTTTTAAAAAACAATGTCTTCAATTTTTTAATTTTTTCTCCAATATTCAATTCCGGAATTTTACTGTTTTTAATTTTAATTTTGTGAAATTCGCCGACAACACGACCAAGCTCCGAAAAAAAATATCGCGATGGACGATTTTCTTTTTGGTCAATAAATTCCGATAAAAACAAGATATTTCCTGATTGCGAAAAATATTTTTTGTTTGATTTTGTATTGATAATAGCAGGAAGATTAACGCCTTCCTTATTAATTTTAGATACAAATTCTAATCTCGCAATCAATTCTTTGTTATTTGGAACAGTTTTAAGAATATATTTATTTTTGTCGTTTCCGATTAAAAAAGCGCTCCGCTTTCCTCGCGTTTCAAGTTTTTTCAAAAAAACAGGATTTTTGAAATTATATTCTTTTTTTATTTTTTCAATTATTGAGGAAATCATTATTTTTTTAATAATAACATTTTACTTGCTAAATAAAAAATCCGGAAAGTGATTAAATCACTTTCCGGATTTGCTGTTAGCGTAATTACTACTTTGAGCTACTACGCGAAGGACAGTTCACGCAAGAAGACGTCTTGCTTTTTTTAGTCGATGACCAAACAGTTTTTATCAGTTTTTTCACTGACTTTTTCATCTTTACCTCCTTTCTTGAATTTTCAATTTAAGCCGAGAAGCTTAATGCTGATAAAATAATATAATAAATCGCCAGATTTTGTCAAGATTTCTATATCTTTTTTTGGCAATTTAATTTTTTGAGAATAGTTTTTCAAAAAAGCTCAAACTCATTTTTTAAAACCGTCGATGGCGACTGATTGATTATCGAGCGTTTTTGATGTAAATTTAATTATGAAAATGAACGGTATTGTGGAAAAAAATAAATTAAAAATTCGCCTTGCAGCCAAGAATGACGTGGTTGGCTTGGTTGATGTCAACGCTGAGGGCGAACCGTTATTCCGCAACGTAGACCGAAAAATGTTTCTCAAAAAGATAAGCGCGAAACAGGTATTTTGTGCTGAAATCGGGAAAAAGATAGTCGGTTTACTATACTGGCAAACCACCTTTCTCGATCGTTCTAATCAGTGGTATCTTCAACAAATCACGGTTGGCAAAAAATGTAGGAGGCAAGGTGTTGGCTATTCGCTTTTAAAATATTTTCTGAACTATGCTAAGCGAAAAAAAATTGAGAAAGTTTTTGGAACCATTCACAACGACAATTATCCATCTCTTTTAATGAATTTACGCCAAAAAGCCATTATTAGTGGCTATTTGCATGGTCTTGGAAAACAAAAAGATGACGGTAAGATCATCATGCGATGGGACCTTAACTAATTACCTATTTTTTTATTTTAATTAATAATAGTATTTTTTTTACTAAATAAAATAGGGGAAGTGAACGAATCCACTTCCCCTATTTGCCGCTGTTTAGGGCAACACGGCATTACTTAGATGTGTTGCGGTTTGGACATCCCACGCAAGAAGACGCCTTGCTTTTTTTAGTCGATGACCAAACAGTTTTTATCAGTTTTTTCACTGACTTTTTCATTTTTACCTCCTTTCTTTTTTGTGAAAGCCACATTTATCGCATTTAGCATATGCTTTGGTTGTATTAACATATTTCCCGCATCGGTGTAATTAATACCCAAACAGAAATTAAAAACTTTTTTTGCCGGAATATCTTTCCACCTTAATGACCCAATTTTTAGCATACTTTTCCCGTAAACAATCTCTTTGATTTTCTTTTTAGAAAAAATATTCCCAACTGACAAAGGCAACTGATTACATGGAAAAACATCGCCATTTGCTGATATCGCAAATATGGCCTTCCCCGCTTCGCAAACATGTTCATTGCGATTAGAATTTTGCGTCTCCGAAATAAAGTCTGGATTCTTTGTTATGAAATCTCTTAGGTTCTCGCCAGAAATATTTAATCGGCTCTTTCTCGCCCGACCATAATATTCATTAGCTATCGGCCAAGAAAAATTTTGAGCAATTTTCTTTTTTTGAAATAAAAATTTAGTACTTTCCCATGAAACAAAATTTATTTTCATTAGGGGCGTTGCCACTTCAACAAAATATCCCATTTTTACCAGTAAACGAAGATTCCCGAGAGTACGCCTTAACGACTCTGAACTTTTTGTTATATCATCATGAATTTTTGAAACAGAAGAATAAACTGATGTCTGTATTCTGCCTATTCTAAAATTTCCGCATTCATTGGATGAAAACCATTCAGGCAAGTATTGCAAATTACTAAATATTTCTACCAAAAACCCTTTTTCTGTCGCTATTCGCAATAAACTCCAAAGACTTTTGCTCATAAACGGCTCGCCCCCGCTTATCACAACAAGGAAAACTCCTAAAGCCTTAAGTTCGTCAAAAAAATCGCTGATACCAGATTCATTCATCCGCTCAAGAAAACCTAGCTCAGAAGAACACAAATTTTTATTCCCAACATAACAATGAACGCATCTTAATGAACATCTTCGGCTTAATTCAATGTTTACCGTTGTCGGAAAATTAAACACAAGACCAAGCTTGATCAAATTTTTGCGGCAAAACCTAGAATTATATTGGCCGCTTACATTTTTGAAAAAGTTTTTGGTGTCGTTATCAAATTCATAATCATCCGGCTTATTTACAATCCTTTTCGCTTCGATGTTGTCTGCTTCAACTGAAACAATCTGTCCGTTTTTGCAATTCAAAAAATGAGTATAACTTCCTATATTCCGCCATATAATAGACATAACAATCTCCTTTTTAAATTTTTAATGTTCAATCAATATTTATACTATTACTAATATCTAATAAATCAGTTATTTTGTCAAACTAAAAATATAGCTAAAACAATAAAATTTTAGTAAGATAACAATATTCTTATGCGCTATATCGCCGATTTTCACATTCATTCTCCTTATTCGCGGGCGGTTTCCAAGGAAATGACTTTGGAAAATTTGGATATCTGGGCGCAGAAAAAAGGTATTACTATTTTGGGTACCGGCGATTTTACCCATCCGGTTTGGTTTTCTGAAATTCAAAAAAAACTTAAAGAATGCGAACCTGGGCTTTTCGCTTTAAAATCCGACAAATCGGCGGACGCCACCCGTTTCATTTTAACCGCCGAAATTTCCAGTATTTATACCAAGTACGGCAAAGGGCGGCGCGTCCATAATTTGATTTTCGCGCCGAGTTTGGAAGCGGTCAAAAAAATAAACGCCCAGTTGGGCGCTATAGGCAATATTAAATCCGACGGCCGGCCGATTTTGGGCCTTGACCCCAAAGACCTTTTGAAAATCGTACTGGAAGTTGACCCGAAATGTTTTTTGGTGCCTTGCCACGCCTGGACGCCCTGGTTTTCTATTTTTGGTTCAATGTCCGGTTTTAATTCGGTTGAAGAGTGTTTTGAGGAAATGTCCGATAAAATTTTTGCCTTGGAAACCGGGCTTTCGAGCGACCCGGCTATGAACTGGCGCTTGTCTCAATTGGATAAATACACTTTGATCTCCAATTCTGACGCTCACAGCTTGCCTAATCTCGGCCGCGAGGCCTGCGTTTTTGAAATTGAGCCGGCAAAACTTTCTTTTGACGAGATCAAAAGAATTCTCAAAGAGAAAGACAAAGAAAAATTTTTATACACCATTGAATTTTTTCCCGAAGAAGGAAAATATCATTATGACGGCCATCGGCTTTGTCAGATTAGATTGTCGCCCAAAGAAACTAAAAAATATAACGGCCTCTGCCCGGTTTGCGGCAAGCCGTTGACCATCGGCGTGATGTCGCGGGTGGAAGAATTGGCGGATCGTGAAGAAAATTTCAAGCCCAAAAATTTAATTCCTTTCAAGAGTTTGGTGCCTTTGCGGGAAATTATCGCCGAGGCCTTAGCCCGAGGCAAAGCGACAAAGTTAGTTGAGGAAGAATATGAAAAATTGGTTTCCAAAGGCGGCAATGAATTCCAAGTCCTTTTGGATTTATCCGAAGCCGAATTGTCAGAAATAACCCTGCCGAAAATCGTTGAAGGGATAATGAAAGTCAGAAGAAAAGAATTATTTGTTTTGCCGGGATATGACGGCGAATACGGCACTGTCAAAATATTTTCTCAGGGAGAAAAGACCGAACCGCCGCCGGCCCAAAAAAATTTGTTTGGCTAGATTTTAAACCGCTCTGCTATTTTATAAACATCACCCGCGCCTATGGTTAAAATAATAAGAGGATTTAGAATATAGGATTTAGAATCTAGGAGTTTATTAATTTCAGAAGTTAGTAATTTTAAATTAAAAGGCAGAGATTTTACATTTTGCTGGTATTTGTTTACTTTCTTAAAAAGAAACTTGTCTATGTCTTCTTTGGGTTTTTGTTCCCGGGCCGAAGAAAAAGTAGGCAATAAATAAACAAAATCCGCTTTTTTGAAACATCGCCCGAATTCTTTAAGCAGGGCTTTAGTCCGGGAAAAAGTGTGTGGCTGGAAAATAGCTAAAAGCTTATAATCGGGGTATTTCTCTTTGAGGGCCGAGAGAGTGGCCTTGATTTCTTCGGGGTGGTGGCCGTAGTCGTCGTAAACGAGGATTGAGAATTTAGAATTGAGAATAGAGGGATTTTTTTTATTCCTGTATTCTAAATTCTTTATTCTTAATTCTCCCCTAAACTCCATTCTTCTTTTCGTTCCTTTGAAAGTTTCAAAAGCGGTTTTGATTTTTTTATCGGAAATTTTTAATTCTTTGGCCAGCCGATAAACCAAAAAGGCGTTTTCTTTATTTTTTTCTCCTAATAAAGGAAAATCAATTTTCGCCAAAAATTTTCTGAAATTATCGGGAATTTTTTGGCCGAGTAAAACTTTTCTTGCGGTTTGTTTTTTTAAATCTTTGAAAGCCAGTCGGTATTCTTTTTTGTTTTTGAAAGAATCGGGGTGGTCGAAATCAATGTTGGTTATCAAAAGGTAATCGGGTTTTAAAAAAAGGAATTTTTTTTGGTATTCGTCGCCTTCAGCGACCAGCCATTTGTTTTTGCCTTTTTTGAAATTGCTTTGCCAGTTATTGCTTACGCCTCCCAAAAAAATCGTCGGTTGAAATCCGGCAACGCTTAAAAGATGGCCTGCCAAAGCCGTGGTCGTGGTTTTGCCGTGAGAGCCGGCGATTACAACTTTATTTTTTCCGCCGTTGAAAACTTCGGCCAGGGCCTCGCCGTAGCTTTTTAAAGGAATTCCCAGTTCAACGGCCTTTTTGATTTCGGGATGATTTTGATTGTAAGCCGAAGAATAAATAACCAAGTCAATCTTTGAATTGATGTTTTTCGGCGAAAATGAATTTATCGGAATTCTTAACCGTTTGAGAGCGGCGTCAGCCGGAAATTTTTCCAAGGTATCCGAGCCGGTTACTTTGGCTCCGGCGCCGGCAAAAAACTGCGCCAAAGCCGAAATTCCGATTCCTTTTATTCCAATAATATGAATTTTCTTGTCCCTCACCCTTGGAAGATATTTTTTTTGGTTGAAGCGTAAATTCATTGATTATTTTAGAATAATAAACCTTAATCCTTTGTTTAAGGATAGCTTTGAATAAACAAAAATACAAAAACTTCGCAATTTTCCAAGGGTGAGGGATTGTATTTCTCTTTATTCTACTTTATAATTTTAAAAAGTCGAAACTTTTTATTTTTTATTAATGAATTTTTTAATTAACAATCATATTTATGACTCTAACCCCTTTGTTAGCGGGAGGTTTGGTGTTGGTGGGGTTGATTTTGGGTTATCTTATCAGGCAATTCTTCGCGCTTCGCCAGCTGGATTCAACCGAAGTCAAAATCCGGGAACAGGTCAAAACCGCCAAATCTCAAGCTGAAGAAATAATTTCAGCCGCCAAAGATAAGGCGATAAATCTCTTAGAAGAAGCCCAGCAGGAGGAAAAAAATCATAAGGTTCAACTTGAACGGGTTGAAGAAAGATTACTTAAAAAAGAAGACCTTTTAGACCAACGAGGCCTGGATGTTGACGGCCGGGAAAAAAACTTGGGAATAGGATTGGAGGGATTGAAAGTCGCGAAAACCAAGATTGAAGAACTGGAAAAAGACGCCGTTGGAAAATTGGAAAAAATTTCCGGGCTCAGCCATCAGGAAGCTCGCGAGCAACTTCTTAAAAATTTAGAAAACTTTCATCATGACGAATTGGTCTCCGTGTTGCAGAAATTTGAGAAAGAGAAAAGAGACGTGATTGAAAAGAAATCTTTGGAAGTGATTACGGCGGCGCTCCAGCGCTACAGTCGTTCTCACGTGGCTGATTTAACAACCAGCGCGGTGACTATCCCCAATGAAGAACTCAAGGGTAAAATCATCGGCCGGGAAGGCAGAAATATCAGGGCCTTGGAGCGTTTAACCGGCGTGGAAGTGATTATTGACGAAACTCCCGAAAGCATAACTATTTCATCTTTTGACCCGTTGCGGCGTGAAATTGCCAAAATGGCTTTAGAGAAATTGATTCGCGACGGTCGCATTCAGCCGGTAAAAATTGAAGAAAAAGTTGAAGAAGCTAAACAGGAACTCGACCAGCGCATCAAGGAGATCGGAGAAGCCGCGGCTTATGAAGTTGGTATTCTTGATTTGCCCAAAGAAATAATTTTCCTTTTGGGAAAACTTAATTATCGCACCAGTTACGGCCAGAATGTTTTGCTTCATTCCATTGAAATGACTTATTTAGCCGGAATGATGGCTTCAGAACTGGGCGTTAACGTAGAAACAGCGAAGAAAGGAGCCTTGCTTCATGACATCGGCAAGGCCATTGACCATGAAATTGAAGGCAGCCATGTGGAGTTAGGCAGAAAAATCCTTAAAAAATACGGCATCAGCGAAGAGGTGATTAAGGCGATGGAATCGCATCACGAGGATTATCCTTTCGCAACGCCGGAATCTTACATCGTAGCGGCGGCTGACGTTCTTTCTACCGCACGTCCTGGCGCCCGGCGCGACACTCTGGAAAATTATCTGCGGCGCCTTGAAGATTTGGAAAAATTAGTTTTGGGCTTTGAAGGCGTGAAAATGGCTTATGCGGTTTCCGGCGGCCGGGAAGTCAGGGTCTTCGTGGTCCCGGAAAAAATTGACGACTTCGGAGCTTTGCGTTTGGCGAAAGACATTGCCACCAAGATTCAATCAGAATTGCAATATCCCGGCGAGATTAAAATTAATGTCATTAGGGAAATAAGGGCCGTAGAATATGCCAGGTAAGTGGAGAATTTTGGCAATACTTGTGTTTTGCTAGTATTATGCTATACTTTTAAGGCCAAAGGTCGATAAACATTACTATTACTAAAAAGCGAATAAATTCTATTATGAAAAAAGACGGATTAGTAGAAGCAGTAATGAGCGCGGCCGGCCTTGAAACTAAAAAACAATCCCAAGAGGTGGTAGACGCTATTTTTGATACTATTGTTAAGACCTTAGCCAAAGGTGAAGAGGTGGCTATCACGGGATTTGGCGCTTTTCGCGTAGTTAAAAGAGCGGCTCGAATGGGAGTCAATCCTAAAACTGGCGAAAAAATTCAGATTGCCGCCTCAATTAAACCAAAATTTAAAGCTGGAAAAGTTTTCAAAGAAGCGGTTAAATAAATCCGTGAAATATCTAAAAACCCCTTCGATATAATGTCGGAGGGGTTTTTAGATTTGCGTTGAGTAGCTTCCTCACAAAGCTACTTATTATCAAAGGACGCTTAGCGTCCTCAAATGAGCAACTTTTTGACAAAATTGCTCATTTCAATAAAAATCTGATAAGTTTCTTTAATTTTATTTAAAGAATTTCCTACCAGACCTTTGATTGACAAAAACTGGTCTTCAATTGAAATCGAAGGGGTGGAGGTGCTGTTAATTGAACTGGTGTTTTCAATTGAAACGGACATTTCCGGGACTGTTATTTTTTCGGTGGAGCTAGCAATCGGAGTTGAGGTGCTCGTAAGCGTTGAACTGGCCGTTGTCGAACTGGCGGCGGAAAGGTTCTCTTCTATCAGCCAAAATCCGTCTTTAGCTTCTTGATATTTTTTTTTGGCCTCCCTAAGAGAGTTAGAGGCCAGGTTTAATAGTTTTCCCAATTCGTCAACGCCTTCAAGGTTGGCTTTTTTAAGTTTTTCCACATCTGAAGATATTTTAGTTAATCTGTTTCCGGCCATTTCCAGGGTGGCTTTTTGCCGGTTTATCAAAAGAAAAGCGGTGGCGGCGGCTAATTCGGGATTATAATTCGTCTCCCGCCAATCCTTGAAAGATTGAGCCATTTCTTTTATTTTGGCCAGATCAATTTCTTCGGGCTTTTCCAGAATATCTTTTTGTCCATTATAAAATTTAAGAAATCCTTCAAATTCTTTAAGGAATTGTTCCCGCAAAGAAACAGCTTTCTCTTCCAAATTATTTAAGGCCTTGAGTTGGCTGATGGTGTCTGCGGCTTCTTTGATTGAAAGGTTTAAAATTTTTGCGAAAATATCCAATCGCTGGCTTAATTCTTGCTTGTCTTTTTCTTCGGGGCTCAAAATATCCGAATCTTTAGTGGTTATTAAATTTGTCGTGCTGTCTTTAACTTCCTGAACGCTTTCTTTAATTTTATCGAAGGATTGCTGAAGATTAGCCGACTGGCTGGCTGAAGCCACGCTTAGCGGGGCTGAAGCGAAATTCACCGCTATTAAACTAGCGGCGGAAACCAGGACAAAATATTTCAGGACGCTTAGCGTCCTTGTGGCGACGCTTAGCGTTTGCAGGATTTTCTTCATAAAAAAATTAGGTCTAAAAGATTATCTATG
>JAVHOD010000059.1:0-9313 GCA_036169835.1 Minisyncoccota bacterium
AAGAAAAACCGGTCCCGGTGCGAATTTCCCTTGCCATCTGCTCAATGCTTAAACTGGCGTTGTCATTGGCGGCAATCAAGGAAACGATGGCTCTTTGGGTTCTTAGAGCGCGGACAAAACTACCGCTGGCAATAACTATAAAAATAGTAAACAAACTCATGGCTACCAAAAGTTCAACTATGGTGAATCCGTTTTTAAGTTTTAAATTTTTATTTTTCATTGAAAATTAGAAATTGAAAATTTCTTTTATTGTCTCCAATTAAAAAAATGGTCTTCAAGATTTACCGAGTAAGACCCGCCTCGAATTTGCCAATTAACTACGGAATTGACTTTTATTTCGTCCGGGCCGATATTGGTGATTTGAATGGTCCGTTTATAAGGCGTTTCCTGTCCGATTTGATAATTATAAATATTGCCGGTTGCGTCAAACAACAAAAACCTATCCTGATTCGGATTTAGAATTAAACTGTCAAAAGCCACTTCGTAAGAGCCGGTATTAATTCCCTCGTTCCAGGGTTTAAATTGGACTATATTGCCGTCAATTAAATTTTTTACCACTTCAATACCTTCGGACGCTAAATTAGAAGCGATGTATTGGCTGGAAACGACATTATTAAGGCTTAGTGAGTGCGAAAGTAAGCCGAAAATACCCAGTAAACCGACAACTAAAATGCTGATGGCGACCCCTGATTCAATTAAAAGCTGTCCCCTATTAGAATTAAGAATGTAGGATTTAGAATTTAGGGATTTTATTAATCCGTTATTCATTTTAGAAATTTCAACAGTAATGGCTATCAATCCTTGATAATCATTTTCTGATAAAAATCCAAGCTTTTTTGAAATTTCAATTTGACTTTCCAATTCAGAAGTTGAACCATAAGCAATATTATAGAACTGTAATTTTTCTTTATTGTGGCTTCGTTTAAATCCCTCGGCAAGATTAGAACTTATAGAAATAACTGCCCGTCTCATCTGATTAGTAATTCCGTAAAGTTCTGAACGAGGAAATTTCTCGGTTATTTTATAAACTGATACGGCCAAATCGGCGGATTTTTGCCAAACAGTCAAGTCTTTAAAAGATTTTAAATTATTATTCATAATCCCTAAATTCTATATTCTAACTCCTAAATTCTTTTACTGCGTTGTTATCTGCCCGGCGTTGTTAACTTTGACCTTTAAGGAAGCATCCCCATTCAAATTTTGCAAAGTTATAGTCGCTTCGGTTTTATTGGAGTCGTTATCTATCAAAGTTTTCGGGTCGGGCGGGATAAAAATAATATTGGTTAAGGTCAACTCGCCAAATTTAACTTGGGGCGATAATTGGTATTTTTCAAAAAGCTCTCCGGCGCCGGTATAAATATTGTCGGAATTCTGACAATTCGCCGCCGAATCGCGGAAAATTAAAAAAGCATTTTCCGCCTGGGAAAAATACACTCCGAAACCGCAGGGCGATTCGGGACTGCTGTATAGTTGAATACTCAAGGATTTCGCCCGGTTTAAAGCCGTGATTACCCTTGCCTGGTCGCGAAATAAAATTATCTGATTCTCGCCGGTCCGGCTGTAAAGAATCAAAAGAGAGGTCAAGAGAACCATAATAGAAATAACTACCAGCATTTCTATGATAGTGAAACCCCTAGAAGAATTTAGAATATAGAATTTAGAATATAGGGATTCAATATCTCTTTTTTTACAATTTTTTTCTTTCATAATTTTGATGCCTAAATCCTAAATTCTAAATCCTAAATTCTGATTAGAGCCCGATTAACGAGAAATAACCATTGACGATTTGGTATCCGAAAAATACCGTCAAGACAACGCCAATGGCCAAAAACGGAGCCAAGGGCAGAAAGTCCTTCATTGTTTTTTTACGGCTAATCATCAAGGCAAGCCCGGTGATTCCTCCCAGGATAAAAGCGAGTATGAGCGCCATCAATGTATCCGGCCAGCCCAAAAGAAAACCCAGGGCAAAACCCAGTTTAACGTCGCCTCCGCCCAGAATTTTTCCTTTCCAAAAATAAAACAATATCCCGAAAAATAAACCGGCCGCCAAAGCCGCGAATAAATGATTGACCCAGATATTCCCCAGCCAGCTGAAACTGAAAACCAGCGCGTATTGAAGAAGAAATGAATGATTAATTAATTTAATGCCGAGGACGGGACTTCGGGAAAATAGAAAATTTAAAATAAATCCTAAAAATATTAAAACCAAAATTAATTCATCGGGCACGAAAAAAACTCGGAAATCAATCAGTGATATTAAAAGCAAAACCAAGAAAGCCAAAATCCAAATAATGGAAAGAATATTGGATTGAGGATGTAAAATATAGGGAACGAAAACAAAAATTAATCCGCTCAATAATTCCACTATCGGATATTGCCAGGGAAGTTTATGGCCGCAAGAGCGGCACTTCCCGGCTTGGATAAAAAAACTGATAATCGGAACCAGCTCGTACCAATGAAGAATTTTATGGCAATAAGGGCAGGCGGAACGACCGCCGATATTTTTTAAATCAAAAACTTTATTTTCGGGTTTAAATCTGATACTGACCACATTCAAAAAACTGCCTATGGCTAAGCCAAAAATAAATAAAATGATATAGGAAAAATAGGTCATGCCATAATTATATAAATTTTTAAGTGAAAACGCAAAAAATTTATCTATAATTATGAGCACCCCTCCCCAGTTTCGTTTGAGATTTGAAATAATATCATTAGCGAAACTGGGGAGGGGTAAAGGTTTTGTTGCTAAAATTTCATCGCCTTCGGCTCGAAATTTTAGACAAAACCCTTTAAAACTGAACGCAATAAGCCGGGTCATCACAGCCCAGTCCGTAAATGGTGCCGTCAACATCGTCAGTAAGAGCGGGGTTGTTGGAATCCTCCAGAACTGCTTTTAAAACATAATTTTGCTGGTCGCTTGAAACGCCGTATTCGTATGTTTTATTGCTGTCAGAAGAATGCAAGGGGTCATTCGGAATAGTAGAAACCCCGATGCCGCCGCTAATTAAAGAACTTTTCAAACTGTCCCAGCTATTCACTCCGGAAATCGTGGGGTATTTGTTGTTTTTGGTGTAAAAAAGCTCTAAAGCGTTCTGGGTTTCCCTGATATCGGCAATCCGGCGAGCGTCCCGTCCCCGGGCCCGGAACCCCCCCAACCCGACCAGAACCACTGAAGCCAGTAACCCAATGATAGCGACCACGATTAAAAGCTCTATTAAGGTAAAACCCCCGTCAGCAGGTCTTATTTGTAATTTATAATTTTTCATAAAATTTATTTTATTAATTTTTCGACCTTGCCATAATTATATAAATTTTTAAATGAAAACGCAAAAAATTTATCTATAATTATGAGCACCCCTCCCCAGTTTCGTTTGAGATTTGAAATAATATCATTAGCGAAACTGGGGAGGGGTAAAGGTTTGGTTGCTGAAATCTGTTCGGCTTCGCCTCCAAATTTCAGACCAAGCCCTTTAGAACATCTGCGCCATATTATAAATTGGCAACAGAATGGAAGCGAACAGAACACCGACAAAAATACCGATAACAACAATCAAGGCCGGCTGAATTAATTCTACCAGATTTGCCACTAAGTCATCAACCTCCCGCGTATAGTAATTTGATATCCTTGATAATAATTCTTCCAGCCGGCCGGTTGCTTCGCCCACGGCTAACAACTGGCAAACCAAAGCCGGAAAAGCTCTTGATTTTTCCAGGGCCTCGGACATCAGCTCGCCGGCTCTGATATATTCCGCGGCATCGTGAAGAATATCTTTATAAACCACGTTGTCAATCGTATGGCTGGCGATTTCAATGGCCTGGGTTATGGGGATGCCGCCTTTTATCAAAACACTGGTCGCTTCCGCGAAACGGGCAACGATTACCTTTTTGGAAAGACCCCCCAAAACCGGCAGCTTAACTGACAATTCGTCATAAACGATTCTTCCTTCCGGCGTCCTGAAATAATCAAACAACAAAAAGACAAAAACCAATAAAATAACAACTACGGCCCACCACCATTGAGCCATAAAAATGCCGATATTTATTAAAGCCATAGTGAAAAACGGCAAACTTACTCCGGATTCTTTAAATATGGGAGCAAGTTGGGGCAAAACCAGCGTGATCATCAAGCCGGCCACTACCACAAAAAGGATAATAACTATGACCGGATAGATAAGGGCGTTGCGCACCCGGGAAACCAACGCTACTTCTTTTTCCAGATAATCGGCCAAAAAATCCATTACCGATTCAATGCGGCCGGTAACTTCCGCCGAACGGACCATATTTATATAAAACTCGGAAAAAACCTGGGGATGCCGCTCCAGCGCCTGGGAAAGAGAAAGCCCGGCATCAATGTCGGAACTCAGCTCATTGATGGTTTCTTTTAAAGCGAGATTCGGGGTCTGATTATATAAAGTTTTTAAGCCGCTTGAAAGAGAAATTTTCGCCGAAAGCAGGGTGGCGAACTGACGGCTGAAAACCATCAGGTCTTTTCTTTTCACCCTTCGGAAAAATTGTAAAATGCGGTCCGCCCATTTTGACTCTTTAAAAGTTTCCAAACTTAAAATATAAAGGTCATGGCCGGAAAGAACGTTAAGAGCCGCTTCACGGCTCGCGGCATCCACGGTTCCTACCTGCAATTCCCCGCCTTTATCTCTAGCTTGATAACTATACTTCATATTTTTTATGTTCTTTCCAGAAGAATTCTTAACTCGGCCGGATTCAAAGAATAAATTTCGGCGTTTTCCAGAGAAATTTCCTTCTTTTTCACTAAATTAACCAAGGCGCGATTAAGCGAGAGCATTCCTTCCTGAAGCGAAGTTTCAATCACCAAGTCAATCTGAAAAACCTTTTTTTCTCTTATTAAATTGCGGATTGCCGCGTTGACCAACATTATTTCGCAGACCGGAACCCGACCGCCGTCAATTCTCGGGATTAGCCGTTCGGAAACGATGCCGACTAAAGTAGCCGCTAATTGCGAAGTTATCTGGCCTTGCTGGTCAGCCGGGAAACTGTCAATAATACGGTCTATGGTTTGAGAAGCGGAGTTGGTGTGAAGCGTTGAAAAAACCAAGTGTCCGGTTTCCGAAGCGGTCATCGCCGTGGCTATCGTTTCCGGGTCTCTCATTTCTCCGATCATGACGACATCGGGGTCCTGACGCAAAATTGAACGAAGGCCTTTATGGAAAGTGGCGATATCGGACCCCACTTCCCGCTGGGAAATAATGGCCCGGTCCTGGACGAAAAGATATTCAATAGGGTCTTCAATGGTAATAATGTGGTCGGTCCGTTGATTATTGATTTCATTAAGAACAGACGCCAAAGTAGTCGATTTCCCATGGCCGGCCGGACCGACTATTAAAATAAACCCCTGTCTCAATTTGGCAAAATCATGAAGAATCGGCGGTAATTTTAATTCCTCAATTGTTTTGATTTGAGCCGGAATCAACCGCAGTGCCGCCGCCATAAAACCTCTCTGAAAATAAACATTGACCCGAAACCGCGCCTTGTCTTCAAAACTGTAAGAAAAGTCCACTTGTCGTTCTCTTAAAAAAACCTGCTTTTGCTCTTCGGTTAAAAGAGAAAGAATCAGCCCCTCCGTCATTTCGGGGGTAAGAATCGGCTCTTTCTGTAAGGGAATAAGAACGCCGTCAATTCTCAGCGTCGGCCGACGACCCACGCCGATGTGTAAGTCCGAAGCGCTCTGCCGGGCGGTGGTTAAAAGCAATTCATTAAGTTTTTCTTTTAAATTATCCATCCCTCACCCTTCAAGGATTAAGTTCGCTTCACGACAAAGCGAGTTTAATTTTATCAGGTTATAAATTAGTTTTAATCTCATTTTAAAATATGATAGCAATTAAATTTATTCAAAGCAATCCTTGAAAGGTGAGGGATCACATTAATTTTGTTCTATTGTTTCTCTTAAAACTTCCTCAATAGTTACCAGTCCTTCCAATGCTTTAAGGATTCCATCCTGACGAATCGTAATCATGTTTTGCCTCCGGGATTCATCAAAAAGATTTCTTTCGGTGAAACCGGCGCCGATAATGTCGGCCAACTCCGGAGTCATCCGGAAAACTTCAAAAATAGCCACCCGGCCAACAAGACCTTTATTTTGGCAAGTCTTACAACCTTGCCCGTGATAAATTTCATACGGCTCCTTGAATTTTAAATTTGATTTAACTTTTTCCGGCAAAGATCCCAATTCTTTTTTAATAATAATTTGAACATCGGCGGATGCTTTCTCGGCTTTCCGGCAATCAGGACAAACCCGGGAAATCAATCTCTGGGCCAGCATTAAATTAAGAGAAGAAGGCAGAAGAAACGGCTCTACTTTAAGATCAATCAACCTGGGAACAACACCAAGAGCGTCATTGGTGTGCAAAGTAGAAAGAACAATGTGCCCGGTAAGAGCCGCCTGGACCGCCAAACTTGATGTTTCCCGGTCCCGGATTTCGCCAACCATAATAACATCGGGATCCTGCCGGACGATTTGGCGGAGACCGGAAGCAAAATCATAACCGATTTCCGGCCGGACCTGCGACTGGTTCAAGCCGTCAATAAAATATTCAACCGGATCTTCCAAACTGACGATATTGACGTCTTCTTTGTTTAATTCCTGAAGAACGGCGTATAGGGTGGTGGTTTTGCCGGAACCCGTCGGCCCGGTGATTAAAATCATGCCATAAGGTTTTTTAATCCCCTCCCGAACAATTTCCAGATCATTACCTATTAAGCCCAATTCTCCCAGTCCTTTCAGACCGACTGAAGAATCAAGAATACGAATCGCCACTTTTTCTCCGGTGGGAGTCGGAAAAGTCGCGACCCGATAATCAATTTCTTTGCCGTAAACAACGGAGCGAAAACGACCGTCCTGAGGAATCCGGTTCTCATCAATTTTAAGATTGGATAAAACCTTCACGCGGGAAACGATCGGCTGATGAAGCTGAAGAGGCAAAGAACTGACTTCTTTCAGGATTCCGTCAATCCGAAAACGGATTCGCAGGCGCGACCGCTGGGGTTCAATATGAACATCGGACGCTTTCATGTTTATCGCTTCTTTCAACGTTGAAGCGACAATTTTGATAATCGGCGCCTCTTCGGAAACCGAAACATTTTCTTCCAGCCCGATAATTTTCTGGCCGGAAACTTCTTCAGCCCGAAGATTGAGAGACCTGACCGCGGTCTGAATTTCGCTCCCGTAAGGAGCATAGCGCCGCCAGACATATTCCAAGTCCGAAGGCGTGATTAAATAAACACCCAAACTGATTCTCTGCTGTTTAGCGATGAATTTTAAGGCCTCTTGGGCCTTGGTGTCGTCGGGCCGCAACATGCCCACCACCAGCATGTCTTTGTTTTTCTCAAGAGGGAAAACTTTATAGGTCCGCGAAATATTTTCGGGAATAATCTTTAATAACTCATCGCTGATTTCCGTAAGATTGAATTTTTTGTAAGGAACGCCGATAAGCCGGCTTTTTACCTTGGCGATTTCCGTTTCCTCAGCCGAGTGATGCTCGTAAAGCAAATCCTCCGCCGATTTTTTAGACAGCTGAGCGTCGCGAAGAATTTTTTCGCTATCCTCTTGGGATAATAAATTTTCTTTGACTAATTCCTGAAAAAGAATTTGGTCATTCATTGCCAATGTTGTTTAAATTTTCTAGCGAAGCTCAATGTGTAGCGACGAAAATTTATCTACAACATTGAGCACCCCGCTAGATAATAATATCTTTACTTGCGGGGATTGCTATTTTTTAAAAAATATTTTAGTGGCTGTTTTTCATAATCTTTTATCTAGCGGGGTTAAGGTTTTGTTCATAAAATTTGTTCGGCTTCGCCTCCAAATTTTAGACAAAGCCCTTAAAAAGGCAAAAAAGGATTCGGTCGGCCTAATTGGCCGGCTGTCGTGGAAGCGGCGTACTGGCGAAGACTTCTGAAAACTTCATTATTTTGAATATCGGACGGATTAAAAGTCAGCTTAGAAAGCATTTCGGTCTCCTGAGCGGGACCCGAAACAGCCAATTCTATAAGAACCGGTTTTTGAAAAAAAACGAAATAAACGCCGCCAAAAATAACGGCGAGAATAATAATAAAGCTTATAATAGCTCCCCAATTTTTGGGCGGTTTTGCTTCTTCAACGATAATGGCCATATTTTAAAAAATTAAAATTTTTAATGACTCTGATAATAACTATCGACCACGATCTCGTTAAGAAACAGATTTTGTCCCGGCTGAGCGGTGCGGCTTATCTTAAAACTTACTAAATCCGTCAGTCGGACGTTGGTTTCAATCGCCTGGAAAAATGTTTTCATTGCCTCATAGGAACCCAAAAGCTTCAATTTAAACCTGTTAGTTCCGATGCCCTTCGCTAATCCGCTATCGGAGGCCGAAGGTTTGATGGCCAAATAATCAACGCCAATGGACTGATTGCTTAAACCGCTGGCTTGGGCAATGGCCTGATATTGATTTAAGGCCTGCGGGACGCTTTCGTTAATCGGCAAAACCAAAGAAATTTGTTCCTGGAATTGGGATATGTTTTGGTTCTGAAGCTGACTGATAAGATTTTGAATTTGGTTTACGGCTTGCGTCTGTTGGCTTAATAAATCTTCCCGGGCTTGGATTTCGCCGCGCAATTTTTGAATATTGGCATAAGCCGGACTTATAAATTTGACATAAACAACCGCAACGGCAATCAGTAATATAACCGACGCCATGATGCTTAAAATTCTTTTAGTGGAAGCTTTCATATTTTATTAGAATTTAGGGATTTAATAATTCGGGTTTGAAAATTATTTGAAGCGAAAAACGAATTCCTTTATCCGCGGCCTGGGCTTGTCCTAAAATCACCCTGCTTATATTCGGGGACTGTTCAAAAGCGGATAATTGCCGGAATAAATTATCATATGCTTTAGCCACTCCGTCCAAGCGTATTAAATGGTCCGCCACTAATAATTCAGCGCCATCGTAATAAACTCCCTCGTTAGTATTCGCTTCCAAAAAATTATAAATATTTGACCCTTTGACATGACTGCCCAAAAGACCTTGAAGATTGACTAACTGCGAATAAAAATTAACAAAATTTGCCCGGTCGGCTTCGCTGATAGTCCCTCCTATCTGGTTTATTTTTTTATCAAGCGACTGTTTCTGGGAATTCAAATACGGCTGATATCCCCAGAGTATCCCGAAATAAATAAATAAAATCAAAATCAAAAGGACAATTGAAAAAAGAAGTAATCGCCATGGCCAACCAACAGCCAGTTTTTCGGGCTCAAGAAATTTTTCGGCGACGCTTGTGTTATATTGAGGCATATATATAAAT
>JAVHOD010000060.1:0-7492 GCA_036169835.1 Minisyncoccota bacterium
AACTTTGATTTTGTTTTCTTTGGCCAGTTTAATGACTAGTTTTCTGGTGACTCCCTCTAAAATTTCATTTTTCGGCGTGAATAAAACTTTATTTTTCACCATAAAAAAATTGGAAGTGGAGGCCTCCAGAACTTTGCCTTTGGAAACATAAAGAATCTCCGAGGCCTTTTTCTTCAAAATATTTTTCCACTGCGAAACCGCCAAAAGATAATTGATGGTTTTTATTTCCGGAAATTCCCGGCCGTAACCAAGAGTCGCCAATTTTATTCCCTTTTTATAAACTTCTTCGGGATACGGACGGGCTTCGCCAACGATAATAAAAAAGGTGGGTTTTTTGGAGGTCTTGGCGTCTTCGGTTTCGCCGCCGGTCAAAACCATCCGGAAACTCAAATCTTTGAAAGATTTATTCCTGGCGAGCAATTCAAAAATAATCCGCCGCAATTTTTTTTTGGAAACCGAAATCCTCAAATTAAAGCGCGAAGCGGAACGGAAAAACCGGTTAATATGATCTTCTAAATAAAAAGGTTTTCTGTTGTAAGTTTTTAAATAATCAAAAACGCCGTAAGCCCGAAGCAAACCGAGGTCATTGACCGGGATAACGGCCTTGTCTTTTTCAACTATTTTCCCGTTGAGATAATAAAAGATTTTTTTCACTATTATTTCGTTTTGATAATCTGGTCTATCAAGCCGTATTCCTTGGCTTCCTGGGGATTAAGAAAGAAATCGCGGTCGGTGTCTTTTTCAATTTTACTTATGGGCTGGCCGGTGTGCTTGGCCAAAATTTGGCTGATGCGGTTTTTCACCTGAAGAATATGTTTGGCGGCAATCTGGACTTCCGTGGCCTGGCCTTCGGCTCCGCCCATCACCTGGTGGATTAAAATTTCGGAATTGGGCAAGGCCAATCTTTTGCCTTTCTGGCCGGCGGCTAAAAGAACCGCGGCGGCTGAAGCGGCCATCCCCACGCAAATAGTGGAAACATCGGGCTTGATGTACCGGATGGTGTCATAAATCGCCAAACAAGCGGTAGCTACGCCGCCGGGACTGTTAATATAGAGTTTAATTTCTTTTTTGGGGTCTTCGTGCTCCAAGAACAAAAGCTGAGCGATGATTATATTCGCCACGGCATCGTTAATGGGCCCCGCCAGAAAAATAATTCTTTCTTTCAGTAAACGGGAATAAATGTCGTAAGCCCGCTCGCCGCCGGGAACTTTTTCAATGACAGTCGGAATTAAATACTGGTTAAAAACCTCTTCTTCCGGTTCTAGATGTTGATTGGTTATTTTTTTATTCATATTTGGTTTCGTAATCTCTTCAAAAAATTAATCAAACATTTTACTATTGTAATTCCACGATCGTGGAATTACAATAGTAAATTATTATTAATAATAATTTATTTTACCCCTGATACAGTTATTCGGTTTTTTTGGGTTTTTTAGTTTCTTCGGCCGGTTCGGAAATTTTTGTTTCTTTTAAGGCTTCTACATCCGGAGTTTCTTCCATCGCTTCTTCAATTTCAGCCACGCCTTCCGCCTGAATTTCTTCGGGCCGGGACTGGGAGCGGACATCCAATCTCCAGCCGGTTAATTTGGCGGCCAGACGCACGTTCTCTCCGCCTTTGCCCAAAGCCAAACTCAATTGGTCTTCGGCCACAAAAACCCGGGCTTCGCGCCGTGGCAAAATTTCAACCGAAATCACTTTGGCCGGCGAAAAAGAATTGGCAATGAATTTTTCGGTTTCCGGCGCCCATTCAATAATGTCAATTTTTTCGTTGCCCAGTTCGTTAGTCACGGCCATCACGCGCATACCCCGCTGGCCCACCAAACTTCCCACCGGGTCAACTTTTTCTTCTTTGGAATAAACCGCGACCTTAGTGCGATGGCCGGCTTCCCGCGCCATTTCTTTTATTTCAACCGTTCCTTCGGCGATTTCCGGAACTTCCAGCTCAAAAAGCTTAGCCACAAATTTGGGATGGCTTCTTGAAAGAATAATGCCCGGCAGTTTGGCGTCTTCCTGGACCGCCAAAACAAGAAATCTCAAACGCTCGTTGATGCGATAATGTTCGCCGGGAATACATTCATTTGGAAACATGATGCCAATAGTGCGGCCCAGCTCAACGTAAACATTGCCGCGGTCAAAACGCTGGACAACGCCGCTGATAATCTCGCCTTCTTTGCCCTGAAATTCAACGCGAACCGCTTCCCGTTCCGATTCTTTCAATTTTTGAAGAATCACCTGTTTGGCGGTTTGAGCGGCGATACGGCCGAAATCCTCATGCTCTTCCAAGGGAAATTCCAATTCCTCGCCGAGAACCGCGTCTTTCTTAATTTTTTTGGCTTCATCCAATAGAATGTGCCGGCTGGGATTATATCTGGGCTTTTCTTCTTCCTGACCCGGCTCAAAGGAACGGGGCGCAACTTCTCCCGGCACGAATTCCTCCATTCTGACCGTGGTCTCGTCAACGACAATTTTTACCTGCCAGAAATTCAGGGCTCCGGTTTTCAAACTAAATTTTGATTTGATGATTTCCGAACGCTCCCGATATTGTTTTTTATAAGCCGCAGCGATGGCTTCCTCAATACCAGCCAAAACCTCTTTGGGCTCAATCCCTCTTTCTTCGGCAATTTGATTAACAGCTGAACCTAAAGTTTTTAAATCCATTTTTATATTTTTTATTAAATTTTTATAAAAATAGTCGCCCTTCGCGGCGACCTTTATAATACTCTAATAATAGCAACTGCGAAATTATTGTCAAATCCGACCCTAAAACCTCAGCCACTTGAAAATGCTCTCAATTAAAGAATCCTCATAAGCTTCCTCGGTTACTTTTGGGCTGAGAATATCGCGGACTTGGGAAGCAACTCTGATATCAACGAAAATTTTCAAGTAAGGATTAAAATGGGTTTTTCTTTTAAGAATCAATTCTTCAAGATTCTGGTCTTCCTCATCAAGCCGGAGACAGAATTTTTCCAAATCATTAAATTGGTAAATTTTATCAATAACGGTAATGCCCTTATCGTCAATTTTGAATTTGAGAATTTCCGGCTGGCGGCGGGCTAAAATAAAAACCGAAATTTCCGCCAAAAAGATAAAAACGGCAAAAAGAAAATTTTTCTGAAGAATGGCGAAAGCCATTAATAAAATGGCAATAATAAAACTCATCCAATACCAGGAAACATCTTTGGGATAATATTTGAAAGCCGGCGCCTGCCAGGCAATTTCTTTGCCGGGCTTGATTTCTCTTTTAATATCTTTATTTATTTTTATGTCGTCCATAAATTTTTTCGTAGCCCCAACCGGAGTCGAACCGGTGTTTTTGGGATGAAAACCCAATATCCTAACCACTAGATGATGGGGCCATTACTACAATTTTCAATTATCAATTTCTAATTTTCAAACACTTTAAAAAATTAAATCACAGAAAAACGATGCCGAATTTTAACGAAAAATTTGACTTTAAGCAATCCTATTATATAATACCTATAATGTTAAAGAAACAACTGAGAATTAATATTATCAAAAAACTCCAGCTGAAAGAAACGGACACGGGTTCGGCGCAGGTTCAGGTCGGACTTTTGACTAAAAAAATTGAAGATTTGATCGGCCATTTGAAAACCAGCCCGAAGGACCATCATTCCCGCCGGGGACTTTTAAAAATGGTCGGCCAAAGAAAAAGATTCATGGATTATCTGCGAAAAAACAATAAAGAAACTTTCGGCCAAATTTTCAAAGAATTAAATCTCAAATAATAATGTCTATGGCTTACAAAGATCAGCGAGTGGGTGTTTTTATTGATATCCAAAATCTTTATCATTCGGCCAAGAATCTTTACCGGGCTCGGGTCAATTTTAAGGAACTGATCAAAGCCTTAATCGGCAACCGCAAACTTATCCGAGCGGTGGCTTACGTGGTCAAAAGCGAAACCGCTTTGGGCGAAAAATCATTTTTTGAAGCCCTAAGCCAGATGGGCTTGGAATTAAGAACCAAAGACCTCCAAATTTATTCGGGAGGGCAAAAAAAAGCCGACTGGGACGTGGGCTTGGCGGTGGACGCCATCAGAATGGCTGATTCCTTGGATGTGATAATTTTGGTAACCGGAGACGGCGATTTTCTGCCTTTGGTTGAATATCTTAAATGGGGCTTGGGAAAACAAGTTGAGGTGGCCGCTTTCACCAAAACCACTTCCACCTCCCTTAAAGAACACGCCGATTATTTCACCGCGGTAGAAGACATTCCTAAAATTTTACTCAAAAAACAAGTTTAAAGATTTTCTAAAAAAATCTTTACCCCGCCGATGGCGGGGTGCTCAATGTTATGGTAAAATTTACTTCGCATTGAGCTCGTAAATTTAAACAACATTGGCATGACAATAAAAGAATTCAAAAAACAAGTTTTTCAAACTGAATTTGAAAACAAAAACTTAAGTTTGGAAGTATCCGACCTCGGCTGCCAGGCGAATGCCGCGGTTTTGGGGAAATACGGCGACACCGCGGTTTTAGTCACCGTGGTGATGGGCAAAAACGACGAACCCAAAAATTATTTGCCGCTGGTGGTTGATTACGAAGAAAAATTTTACGCCGCCGGGAAAATTATCGGCAGCCGTTTTGTCCGCCGCGAAGGCCGGCCCTCCGATGACGCCATTATTTCCGGCCGTTTGGTTGACCGGACTATTCGGCCGCTTTTTGACCAAAGAATCCGCCGAACAATTCAGGTAGTAGTCACCGTTTTGGCTTATGACGAAGAAAACGACCCTGATTTTATCGCGCTTTTAACCGCTTCAACGGCTTTGGCGATTTCCAATGTTCCCTGGAACGGACCGGTAGCCGGTATAAAAATCGTTCAAGACCAGCCGAAAAAAATTGAAGCTTTTTTCGCGGGCACCGAAGACAAAATAAACATGATTGAGCTCGGCGCCGAAGAAATTTCCGCCGACGCCGCTGTTGAGTTTTTTGAGTCCAGCCAGAAAAAAATCAAAGAGTTAATCGCTTTCCAAAAAGGAGTAATCAAAACTTTGGGACAGAAAAAAGCCGAACTTATTTTGGCGGAACCGCCCGTGGAACTTAAAAAGAAAATTCTTGATTTTCTTAGCGACCGCCTGGAAAAAGCCGTTTATCAAAACTCAAAAAATCAAAGAAACAATCTTTCAGATGAACTTAAAGCCGAACTTTTGGATTATTTGAAAGAAGAACCCGACGCCGAAGATTGGGCTGACAAAATTCTTGAAGAAGAAGTGGATAAAATCGTCCATCAGGGAATTTTGGAAAAAGATAAAAGACCCGACGGCCGGAAACTGGACGAAGTGCGGCCGCTTTACGCGGAAACCGGACTTTTCAAAAGAACCCACGGCTCGGCGCTTTTCGTCCGGGGCGACACTCAATCCCTTGCCATCACAACTTTGGCGGCGCCCGGAGCGGAACAACTGGTGGAAACAATGGAATTTTCCGGCAAGAAACGTTTTATGCTTCATTATAATTTCCCGGCGTTCTCTGTCGGCGAAACCGGCTCTTCGCGCGGTCCAGGCCGCCGAGAAATCGGACACGGACTTTTGGCGGAAAAAGCTCTTCGTTATTTGATTCCACCGGTTGAAGAATTCCCTTACACGATCAGATTGGTTTCAGAAATTTTGTCTTCCAACGGCTCTTCTTCCATGGCTTCGGTTTGCGCCGGTTCGCTTTCTTTGATGGACGCCGGCGTGCCCATAAAAAAACCGGCGGCTGGTATCGCCATGGGCTTAATAATCGGCGAAAACCAATACAAAATCTTAACCGACATTCAAGGGCCGGAAGACCATTATGGCGATATGGACCTAAAGGTGGCCGGCACCAAAGACGGCTTAACCGCCATCCAGATGGACGTCAAAATTGACGGCATCGACCAAGAAATTTTTGGAAAAACTTTAGCGCAGGCCCAGAAAGCCCACGGCGAAATTCTTGGACTGATAGAAAAAACTTTATCCCAGCCACGGCCGGAACTCTCTGTTTACGCCCCGGCGGTTTTGACTTTTGAAATAGAACCGAAAAAAATCGGAGCGGTGATCGGCCCCGGCGGCCGGGTTATTCAAGGTATCGTCCAGGCAACCGGCGGCGAAACCACTATTGACGTGGAACAAGACGGGAAAATTTTCATCTCCGCTCCCAATAAAGAACAGGCTCAAATGGCGTTAGACCAGATAAAAGCCATTGTCAAAGAATATAAAGTCGGCGAAATAGTTGAAGGCGAAGTGATAAGAGTTTTGGATTTCGGGGCGATTGTGGATTTGGGCGCGGGAAGAGACGGGATGATTCACGTTTCGGAATTGAAAGAAGGATATGTCAATAAAGTTGAAGATGTGGTCAAGCTCGGCGACCGGGTGAAAGCCAGAGTTATCCGCGTTGACCCTGAGGGCAAAATTGGTTTATCATTAAAATAGTCGAAATTAATAAAATAAAAATTACTCTATTAATAATATGAATGACCAATTTGAAGAAAAAAAGGAAATACCGGGACCCCCTCCTTCCAAGGTAAGCGTCCGAACCATGCAGTCGGATATTAATTCCATCCAAGAAAGCGGCGGTCAAACTCCTCAACCATACACGACTGAACTGAGCCAGGGACCGAAAAAAGAAACCAAGGCGCCGGAAGAAATTTCTTTTCAGCCGGCTGAACTGGAGCCAAATATTTCAGGATATGTCGGGCCGGAAGAACCAATTTTTCAGCCCAGCGCTCCCATCAGCCCCCTCCCGCCGAAACAAAAAGCGGCTCAAGCCGAAGCAGGAACTAACCCCCGAAAAAAAACGCCAAAAATTTTAATAATTTCAGTAATTTTGATTCTGGCGGCGATTACCTCGGGAGTAATTTATTATTTTATCAATAAAGGCCAAATCGCGACTCCGGTTCCAACGCCTCCGGTTGTTCCCCCGGTGACAGTAAACCCGACTCCGACTTCGGCTCCCGCGCCCCAATATGTTTCCTTGTTAAAAACGCCAAACGTTCTTCAGGAAGAAAAGATTATTTCTGCTTTAAATTTGGATAATATTAAGAATGCCTTAGTCGCCTCCGCCAGCACCACTCCGGCAAATAATCTCAAAGAAGTGATTTTGCGCAATCCGGACCAATCATTAGTTGCTTTCTCTAAATTCATTCCCATTCTTTTGCCTGAAATAAAAAGCGAGGATATCGCCGCAATTTTTCAGGAAAGCTTTACCACTATGGTTTTTGTTGACCAAAACGGAGCTTGGCCTGGCTATGTCGCCCAATTGAATTCAAGCTCCACTTTGATTGCCGCCCAAGCCGCAATGAAACAAAGTTTAGAATCATCAAGCAACTTAATAAATATCTTTTTGGAAAATATCAGTTCAATTGTCGCGGTTTTTAAAGACGGCAAAGCCGGCAACCCGACGATCAATACCCGCTACTTAGTTTTCCCCAAAACCGGAACGGCTATAAATTACGGCTGGGTTAACGATAAACTCGTCATCAGCACTTCCTACGCCGGTCTTTCAGAAATTCTAAAAAA
>JAVHOD010000060.1:7592-8986 GCA_036169835.1 Minisyncoccota bacterium
GTAAAATGTTTTCGTTAAATTCAATAAAAGCAAAACTGGAGAAAGAAAAGAAGACGATTGAATCGGAAATTAAATCCTTGGCCGTGCCTCTGGAATTCGGCAATGACATAGACCACGGCGATGAAGAAACCGATGAAACCGAACAATTCGCCAATCAACTCGGACTCCAGCAGGTGTTAAGAAACAAACTGGAAAATATCAACGAGACGCTGCGAAAAATAGAACAGGGCAAATACGGGATTTGCGAAAGTTGCGGCAAAAAAATTTCCTGGATTCTTTTAAGAATCTATCCTGTATCCCGGCTTTGCCAAAAATGCAAAAAATTAACGAGGAAATAAATGAAAGGCCCGGCCAGAATATTTTCAGCCGAACTTGACGGCATTAACGCGGAATTAATTGAAGTGGAGACCGATATCAATGTCGGTCTCCACGCTTTTAATATCGTCGGTTTAGCGGATAAAGCGGTTTCCGAAGCCAAAGAACGGGTTAATTCGGCTTTGAAAAACAGCGGCATCAAACCGCCAACTAAAGAGAATCGGCGCATCACCGTCAATTTAGCGCCGGCGGACATCAAAAAAACCGGCTCGCAATTTGATTTGGCCATCGCCCTGGCGTATCTTTTGGCCAGCGAGCAAATCAAAGAGTTTGAAGCCAAAGACAAAATTTTTGTGGGCGAACTTTCTTTAGACGGCGGCCTGCGACCCATCAACGGCGGCTTGAATATCGCCCAACTGGCGAAAAAATCAGGTTTCAAATATGTTTTCGCGCCCGAAGCCAACGCCGCCGAAGCGGCGATTGTCAAAGAAATTTCCGTTATCCCCGTAAAAAATCTTCAGGCTTTAATCGCTCATCTTGAAAACCGAACGGTTATCCCGACTCAACCCGCCACTGATTTTATTCCCAACAGCCAATTTTCTCTGACGGATTTCGGCGATATTAAAGGCCAGGAAAACGCCAAGAGGGCCTTGGCTTTAACAGCGGCCGGCGGCCACAATCTTTTAATGATCGGCCCGCCCGGCACCGGCAAAACCATGATGGCCCAAGCCCTGGTTTCGCTTCTGCCGCCGCTTTCACTAAGTGAAGCTATTGAAATCAATCAAATTTATTCCGCCGCGGGATTATCTTTGAAAAATTCTTTTATCAATTATCGGCCGTTCCGTTCGCCGCATCACAGTTCTTCTTTGGTATCTCTGGTTGGCGGCGGAACCAACCCCAGACCCGGAGAAATAAGCTTAGCTCACCGCGGCCTGCTGTTTCTGGATGAATTTCCGGAATTCCACCGCGACCTTTTGGAAGGCCTGCGTCAGCCGCTTGAGGACGGGTTCATTAATATCAGCCGCGCCAAAAAAACTTTGACTTTTCCGGCTAATTTTTCTCTGATAGCGGCGATGAAC
>JAVHOD010000061.1:0-8925 GCA_036169835.1 Minisyncoccota bacterium
CTATTTTTATAGTTATTGCCAGCGGCAGTTTTGTCCGCGCTTTAAGAACTCAAAGGGCCATCGTTTCCTTGATTGCCGCCAATGACAACGCCAGTTTGGCTATTGAGCAGATTGCAAGGGAAATCCGCACCGGGACCGGTTTTTCTTTGTCCGGTAACGATTTGGTTTTTACTAACGCTTATAATATAAACGTGACCTACCGGTTGAATACTCAGACAAATACCATTGAAAGAGGCGAAGGGGGGACTAATTTTAAACCGCTGACCGCCACCAATGTGAAAATTAACAGCTTGAATTTTCATCTGCTTGGCCAGTTGCCCGGCGACGGTTATCCGCCAAGAGTCACCGTCAGTTTAAGCGTTAGTCCCAATATTCCCACTATTCAAAATATCAGCGCCAGTTTTCAAACCACGATCAGCGCCAGAAATCTGGATACCTAGAAAATTTTCAATTTTCAATTTCTAATTTTCAATTTTTCTCGCTATTGACTAAAGATTGGTTTTACGCTATAATGTTTTTAGTAAAAATCAGTATAGCTTTTTAACAATTTTTTAAAAAGGAGGCAAAGATGAAAAAGACAGGAAAGTTGCTATGCCTGATTATCGCGTTATGTTTTGCGTTTATGGCATCGGGTTGCGCCACCATAGTCAGCGGCCGGTATCAAAAAATTCCCGTTGTTTCCAACCCCAGCGGAGCGAAGGTCTTCGTTAACGGCGCGGAGTATCAGTCTCCCTGTACCTTGGTATTGAATAGAAAAAAATCGTATACAATCCGGGTGGAAAAGGAGGGGTATGTGCCGGTAGAAATAGTATTGCGGTACAAAGGGATAAGATCGGGGTTCAAAGAGACGAATGGCTGGGTTTGGGGCAACGCATTATTCGGCGTCCCTATTGTTGCGGTAATTGGCGTGGCAATAGACATGTCCACTGGCGCAGCTTACAAATTTAGCCCCAGTAAATTAAATATAAACTTAGCGCAACAAAAATTGGGGTTAAACGACCCAAAAGGCAAAGACATCTTGATTGTCGGATTAGTCAGCGGATAGAGTTAATAATTAACTGAGATTAATGACTCTGTCTATTTAAGGCCCCGGATATTGCATCGGGGCCTTTTTATTTGATAAAAGTTATCCCCAGTTTAGTTGTGTTTACCGTTTCGTCGATTATGGTATAATTAAATCAAATGAATAATTCTAATTTAATTAAATTAGTAACCATACTATTAGTAGTTGCTGTTTTTACCCTTCATATTAATCAAGCAAAGGCCGCGCCTTTAATCCTATTATTAGACGTTTGGCTACTTTCTTTCGTTCCTCTTGCTGTTCAGTGCATTTCTGGTAATTGCACCGGACTAGGACATGCTAGTTTCTGGGGCATACTTTCCACTATTCTTTTCGGGGGGATTGCGCCTATGATTGGTCAAGAATTGTGTCAAAATGGCCAAAATAACGCATGGTTTACCAATTGCCAAGGGAACACTTTTACAGGTACTACTACAGGACAAGCATCAGGAGAGCCAGTATTAAATAATCAGTCCTTCACCGCCGCCTGCAATTCCGTAAGTTTGAATTATGATATTTCTAATGCCAGCTCATACGCCATTTTTCGGACTACCGCCGGTGCAACAGAAAGTACTTCAGTAAATTCCGGCAGCGCTCAAGGTCTTTCTAATATTACCTATACCGACTCTAATCTTACTCCCCAAACCGATTATCAATATATTTTGGCAATGTCTGATAGCGTCGGTACGCAATACCAATACCCGCCTCAGATTGCCTATACTCAATGCCGGCCGGAATGCACTTTCAGCGTTGACAAAAGCCAGGTGGTTTTCCCGGAGACGGCTACTCTTTCCTGGACTTGCAGTTATGCCGATTCCTGCAGTATTTCGCCCACCGTCGGCGCAGTCAATGCTCAATCAGGCACAGCCACGGTTTCTCCTACCTCAACAACCGATTATATCCTGACTTGTCAGAACGCTGACGGCTCAATTTCTTTTTCCTCTTCGCTTAATGTCATTAATCCCAGCATAAAAGAAATAAAACCTTAATAATAAAAGTCGAATTATTAAGTTATTAGTTGTAAGTTATCAGTTAAATTATGGATAGATTCAAACTTTATAAAAAATGGTTTTGGATTGGATTAATCGTCGGATTCATAAACCCCCTTTTGGGTTTGGTTTACGGCATCGCTCTGGTTGTTGAAAAAGACCACCGCAAAGAAGGAGTAATTGTTATTATTTGGACTATTGTTTGGGGGATAATCAATTACTATGGTGTTATTTGGTTGGTGAAGCACGGATACCTGCCGACTTTCCAGTTAAAATCTCCCGGCACGCTTTTAGTTCAACCCTTAAAGAAATAAATGAAATTTAACAAGGTCGAATATTATAAACCTAAAAATGTTAAAATCTATGAAAAATAAAAAAATTCTAAAGTCATTGTTATTTTTAGGCATTGGATTATTAGTTTCCGTGTCTTTTATGGCGTTTCAAAAAGTAAAGACCGTAATAATTAAGGGTCTGGAAGACGGTAAAAGCATCAGAGTCACTAATTCTTCTTGCGAAGTTCAGAAAGATTCCCATTTTAGCGGTTGTAACACCGTGATATAATTTAGGGATGGATTATAATCCTTTATCCCTGAAAGAAGTATTAAGTTTTGTTTGGGATAATCCCTATTCGGATTTTTACCGGAAAAAGTATGAGTCCGCCGGTTTCAAAAAAGATGATGTCTTGAATCCGGAAAATTTCAAACACCTTCCTTTTCTGACCCGGAAAGAATTAGAAGCCGTGCCGCCGCAGGAACGGCTTTTTGTTAATGCCGATGAAGTCCAATTCGTGGCCTATACTTCCGGCACCAGCAGTCAGAACCCGCTGATTACTTACTTTGCTAAAGTGGATAATTATTATTTTGACCCCACTCTTGGCTTGGGGGTTAAAAGGCTATTAATCACTTTTCCGCCGTTAAATAGAAATTTTGGGCATACTTTTGTCCAGCAATGCGTTCAATCTAAAAATAAATCACTGCCTATTTTTGCCGATTATCAGAATTTAGCCAATAGCGCCGTTATCGCCGCGAAACTTAAAGCCGATGCCGTTTACGCCACCCCGACTATCGCCTCAATGCTCTTGGAATTTTTAGAGAAATATTATGACCCGAGAGAAATAAAATTATTGGCGTTAAGCGCTGAAACCTTAACTTTAATACGGAGAAAACAGCTTGAATCGGCTTACCCAAACGCTCAGATCGCTAATCTCTACGCTTCATCGGAAATCGGTCAATTTATTTTATATCCTTGTAAAAAGATTATCGCCGAGAAAAAAGATTTATTTCATGTTCTTCAGCCGCCTGTGTTGAAAACAGAAGTTATTAGCGGGGAGTTGATTGTCACTTACGCCAATAATAAAGCGATGCCGCTGATTCGTTACCAAACGGGCGATTTTTTTGAAATTATCAGTAATAATTGCGAGTGCGGTCTTGAAGGCCCTGTTCTGGCCTGGTTAGGCAGAGAAGACGTGGATAAAATCAGGGTGAGCGGGGTTGAAATAAAAGTAAATGACGTTGAAAAAGTATTTGCTCCTTTGGTTGGTATTATCGACAATGATTATCAAGTCCATTTTTACGAAAACCTAAAAGGGGCAGTTGAAATAATTATTGAAGTCAAAAAATCTCCGATTAGCAGTTTAATTAACCCTGATTCCATCGCCACTAAAATAGTTGACCACTTAATGAATAATTGGCACCTATCGCCAACCGCTCGCTTAAAAGAAGCCGTCAATAAAGGATTGTTTTTAATTCCCCAAGTAAAATTTATAGAGGAATTTTCTTTTTTGACAACTAAAACCCGGAGATTGGTCAACCATATAAAAAATGAAATCCAAACTTAATTTATTTTTTGAAAAATATTGGTTCTTTTTGCCGTTTTTTTCGGCGGTTTTGCTGACTCTTTCTTTCTATCCCTTTGATTTCTGGTTTTTGGGATTCGTGGCTCTTATCCCTCTTTTTTATTTTCTTAATTTTTCTGCAAAAATTTCGTTAGCCAAAATTTTCTGGGGCGGCTTTATTATTGGAGTGATTTTCTCTTTGTTTCTTTCTTTTTTTACGCTTTTTCACTTCCATTGGCTGCCGGAAACTTATCTTTTCGTCTGGTTGGTGCGCTTATCCCCCTTATTAATTGCTATGATAAGCGGTCCCGTGGCAGGATTGGTGCTTGTGGGGTATAAAAAATTGATCTCAAATCGCCTAATTGATATTTTTACGCTTGCTTCATTTTCGGTTCTTATTGAGATAATCGAATCAAAGATATTTTTTGGGTTTAACAATGGCTTATTGGCATACACCGCGCACCAATTACCTTATTTAATGAGATTGTCCTCGGTTATGGGTATTTTTGGGGTATCTTTTGTTATTACCCTTGTTAATACTTTTATCGCTTTTTTCGTCTTGCGGCCTGGCTGGAGAAAGAAAATCACTTTTTTATTTTTTGCGAGCTTGGTGATTTTCTTTATTATGGGTTTCTTGAATAATTATTATTTGGACGGGGGCGGCAACGATTATCATTCAGCGAAATTCGCCATTATCCAAAACTCCGACAGAAAAAATATTCTTGGTTTTTTCTCTTCCAAAAATAATCATTTTTATTTCCCCGGCGCGGAGCGTCTGATTGCCCAGGCGATGCCGTCCGAGCCGGATTTTTTGATTTATCCGTTCAGCCCTTTTAACGGGTATTTGGCGGCCGATATAGGAAAAATTGAAAATGCGGGGCTTAAAAAAACCGTTGCCGGAGAAGCTAAAGATTTTGGAGATTGGGTTGTTAAACAAACGGGTGATAAAACGGTTTTTATTACTTGGGTTGATGTAATAAGAGGTAGTGATCTCTACTTGGAAATAATCTTTTTGCAAGGCAAAAATTTTATTGCCAATTATCAGAAAAGAGCACTTTTTCCGTCTATGGATTATACGCCGGAAATTTTTAAAAAAATCGGTCTTTTCACCACCCCGGTTGACGCTTTACCGGCTTCTCCCGCTAATAAGCCGATTATTGAGATAGGGGATATAAAAATAGGGCCTTTGATTTGTTCCGAAATTTTTAAACCGGTTCTTGCCCGCCAATCTTCCTTCCATTCCGAAATTTTTCTTTCTATTGGTTCGGAAGCGATGTTTGCCGGTGGAGCTCCCGGCGAATGGGATTTAATTGTTTCCCAATTCATAGCGGCGGCGAACAACAGGCCCTTAGTAAGAGCGAATATTTTAGGGCCATCGGCTTTTATCAACGAAAAGGGCAAGGTAATGGAAAAAATGGATTACGAGAAAACCGGAGTTTTGATTAAAGATATGAAATATAAAAAATCTCCGAAAAACACTTTATACAGTTATCTCGGAGATTGGCCGTTTATTCTTTTGATTTTATTATTTTTATCGTCAATGACGATTTCTAAACTATTTAAGATTAGGAAACGATAACCTGCTCTTTTAATTATCGTTTAGGAGGCCCTGGGAATAATCCAAGAGTATTTTTTTGTATTGAAGAGGTATTTTTACAGAGGCAAGGCGGTTCTGCGCCATATTCACGCAAGTTGATATTTCTTTTTTTGCGTATGACAGGGATCCGGTTTCTGATACGAGCCGCCGCATTTTTAATAAATCCATTCCGTTTACCTTATTTTTAGAAAATATTTTCTTTATGGTCAGTTTTCCTTTTTGGTCTGCGTGGCGATAGGCATACCAGATAAGGATTGTCTTTTTAGCTTCTTGCAAGTCCGAAAGAATGGGTTTGCCGATTTTTTTTTCTTCTCCGAACAACCCGATAATATCATCTTTTATCTGGAATGATCTTCCCAGATATAGGCCATATTCAAAAAGTTTTTTGATGTCATTTGTTTTTGCCCCGGCCAGCGTTGCTCCTATTGTCAGGGGAGAGGCGAAAGTATAATTACCGGTTTTCAAATCGTATATTCTGTAGATATCCGGCTTGGTTATTTTCTCTATGTTTTTTATTCCTGCCAACAGCTCAATAAATTCGCCGCTTCCGGTGCGCAGAACGGCGTCAATAAATATTTTAAAGGCCTCCTCTTTACGCTTCCCATCTTCTTTAATGGCTAAAAATGATTGCATTGCCATGGCATACATAACATCCCCGATGACAATGGCTAAGTCCTGTCCGTTGAATTTGATATTTTTGTATTTTTTAAGATAATTATTCAGCATCGTATGCATGGCCGGTTTGCCTCGGCGCAGTTCGGATTTATCTATAATATCGTCGTGGACGAGAAAAAAGTCATGCAGGAGTTCTATGGCTATGGCGCTACGGTATAATCCGGGCGCGGGTTTTTTGGCAAAGCTCAAATAGCCTATCAGGAAAAAAATGGGGCGGATGCGTTTGCCTTTTCTGGATATAAAGTCCTTAATATGCCCGGATAGAACCGGAGAGATTTTTTTTAGCGAGTAAAGCTTATCTATGCTGCGAACATAATCAGCAAGTTCAACTTCAATTCTGTTTTTTAACTTTAGAAACATAAACCTATATCAGATTATTAAATATTTTGGCGATAAGCGGTATCACAAAATAAGAGGTTACTATAAACCCCCAAAGATTGTAAATCACCATCGTTTTTAAATAGAATTTCAGGAAAAAGTCACGGCTTTTGATAAAGAGGCTGAAAATAAAAATGCTCAACGGTGTCGCTACTACTAAGCCGTAAATTGGTTTTGCGCCGAAAGACAGGGTAAACCCCGCAACGATCATGGCCGCTATGCATACCAATAATGCTCTTTGTTTTCCGAGAATAGTCGCGGAGGTTTTTTCACCGGACGCTATATCGCTTTCAATATCAACAATTTTTGCGTAAAGCTCCAGAGCCCCGAAATAAAGAAAAGCGACAACTATCCACGGAAAGTTGGGCCAGTTATCAGTTATAAAGATGTAGCCGCTTAATAACGGCGCGACATACACCGCGGCCCCCAGCAGAATATCAATTAGCAGTAAATTTTTTATACGAAAAAACGCGTATGAAGAGTATAAAAAAGTGCCTACGAACAAGAAGGCGACCATAGCCGAGATCTTAAGATTAAAGGAAACTATATTTATTATAATAAAGAAGACGGCGGTAGCTATCAGACCGATAAAAACCGGCCATTTATCAGAATCCTCGGCAATCATCCAAGATTCTTTTTTTCTTGGATTGTCGGCATCTGTCTTGCGATCGTAGTAACTATTTACGCTGTTCGCGGCGATATTCGCCGCTATCAAGAACCAAAGAAAATACAGAACGAAACCGGCTATAAAATGGCTCGTGTAAAATTGAAACGCATTATCAATATTTGATAATGCGAGAGCGGTCCCGAAAATAAATACCCCGCCCGTATAAAGCCAAATACTCGGACGGCTTAGAATGATCACTCGTTTTGCCGCAGAATATATCTTTTTCAACATCATATTCAGAGGGTCTTATGGCTTGGTTTCGAAATTTTAAGACAACTTAACAGCGCGCCCCTTCCAAGTAATTGATTTCTTAAAAGAAGAATAGAACCAAGCAATCATAAATACAATTATAACATAGAAGCCCAAAATTGGAGAAAAAACGGCAATATAAACCGGCTGGCGGTTGAAAAACAGGTAAAGTCCGAAAAGAACAACAAATACGGCATAGCTTAAAAAACCGCTTTCCGAAAAACCGGTGAGGATTTTCATTACTCCGTCAATGCCAAAAGACACCATAATGAAAGTCGCGGCAAAAGAAGAAAAATTTATAAAACGAGAATCCGTATTTCTTATAACGCCCTTCAACGATTCTGAAAATCCCCCGTATAACAGCGCCGACATCTCCGGGTTGTTGTTATCAACGATTACAATTCTTTTATTTAATTTAATCGCCTCGTTGATGAAAGCCTGGTTCTCGGGAATATAATTTTTTACCTTTTCATATCCTCCGATTTCTTCATAAATGTTTTTATAAAGCAGAATATTTTCTCCCCAAGAAGCGGGCGATTGTTTGATTTCTAATAATGAACTGAACCAAAAAGAGAAACGTAAAATAAAATTAAAAAATAAAAGAGGCCAGTCCCACCATTTCCTGATGATTAAACGGGGGAAACAAAATAATATTTCCGCTTCAGATGCTAAAAGGTGATTGATGGAATTTTTTAAACTTTCCGGTTGGTGGATAACATCGGCATCCACTATTAATATCAGTTTTCCCTTCGCCTGTTTTACCGCTTCATTGACAGCCCACGGTTTGCCAAACCAATCTTTTGGCGGAGGCGGGACATCAAAGATTTTTACGGGGATCTTAGAAGAATATTTCTTAATGGTTTCCAGGGCAAGGATTTTGGTGTTATCCGTTGAAGAATCATTGGCAATGATAATTTCAAGGTTTTCGTAATTTAAAGCTACCAAGGAATTTAGGCACGAAACCACATTTTTTTCTTCATTCCGCATAGGCACAATGATTGAGACAAATGGATATTCCCTGACCGGAGTTTTTGGTTTTTTTAATTTACGCGATGACCTTAAAAAAAATGAAATAAACAATAAGCTTTCAAAAATTATTAAGAAAACATTACTATAACTGATAAAAGAGAATATTATAATTAATAAAGGGATAGCCCAAAAAATAAACATAACTTATAAAAACATTTTATTCACGGTTATAATAATTTCACTGAAATCATTAAACCATGGTCAATATCCACTAAATAACTGTGGTATTTGCCGCTCGTTGCCACATAAACAAGATAATCTTTCATATGGTCTTTATAATCAGAGGCGTTATCGGCGACGATAACGGCGTTGTTGTTTAAAAACGGCTCAAACTGTTTAATATAAGAAATATAATTTTCCTTATCGGCGTCTAAAAAAACAAAGTCAATCTTTTTATCCCAATTAGATAGAATGTCAGATATTTTGCCTTCCAATTGTTCAATGTTT
>JAVHOD010000062.1:0-8847 GCA_036169835.1 Minisyncoccota bacterium
ATTTCCGGAATGACAGGCACTGCCCAAACCTCCGCCGAGGAATTTCATAAAGTTTATAATCTGGAAGTAACCAGTATCCCGCCTAATAAAATGATGACGCGCAAAGATTTTCCCGACGCCATTTATAAAACCAGGGAAGCGAAATATCAGGCGGCGATTGAAGAAATAAAAAAATATCACAATCAGGGCCGGCCGATTTTAGTAGGAACGCCTTCCACCGACCAAAACGAAATACTTTCGGGTTTGTTATTCCAAAACGGCATTCCTCATGAGGTTTTGAACGCTAAAAATAACGAACGAGAAGGCACTATTATTGCTCAGGCTGGAAAATTGAAAGCGGTAACCGTGGCGACCAACCGCGCCGGTCGGGGAGTGGACATCGTGCTGGGCGGCAATCCCGTTAACCCGGAAGAAGCGGAAAAGGTCAGAAATTTGGGCGGGCTTTGCATAATCGGCACCGAAAGGCACGAAGCGCGCCGCATTGACAACCAGTTGCGGGGCCGCGCCGGCCGGCAAGGCGACCCCGGCTCTTCCCAGTTTTTCTTATCGCTGGAAGACGATTTATTGAAAATTTTCGGTGGCGACAAAATAAAAAATATTATGCAAGCTTTTAAATTGCCGGAAGACATGCCTATTGAATCGGGTTTGGTTTCCAACGCCGTCAACCAGGCCCAGGCAAAAATTGAAGGATTTAATTTTGACATTCGCCGCCATCTTCTTGATTTTGACGATATTTTAAACAAACAGCGAAGTTTTATTTACGGCCGGCGACAGGAAATTTTGATTGCCATTGAAAAAGGCGACTTTCAGTCTTTATTTGAGGAAATCGCCGGGAAAAAATTAAGCGACGAAGAAAAAACAAAACTGAATCCTCAATTGGAAATTTTTCTCGGCCAGCAGATGTTAAGAATTATGGATATGCTCTGGATGGAAAACCTGGAAAATCTGGATTCTTTGAGAGAGTCGGTCAGTTTGAGGGCTTATGGCCAGCACGAACCGATAGTTGAATACCGCCAGGAAAGTTATCGTTTATTCAAAATTTTCCAAGCTAATTTTCAAAATTTAGTTTCCGAAGTTACTTCCCAAATTTTAGCCAATCCCGCGGCACTCGCTATGTCTGCCCCGACTCCGCCGCCTGACGACACCCATAAAAACATCGGCCGCAACGACCCCTGCTGGTGCGGAGCGAAGAAGCCAGACGGAACTCCGATAAAATACAAACATTGCCACGGAAAATAATATGGAATATCACAAATTAGTAAGAGATAAAATTCCCGAATATATTCGCGAAAAAGGCGAAACACCAATTACGCACATCGCAAACGAAAAGGAATATTATCAAAAACTGAAAGAAAAACTGATTGAAGAAATTAAGGAATTCAATAAAAATGAAAGCGTTGAGGAATTTGCCGATATTCTGGAAGTGCTGGACGCGATTGCCGACTATAAAAAATTTGATAAAAAAGAGATAGAAAAAATAAAGGCGGAAAAAGCGGAAGCAAAAGGAAAATTTAAAAAGCGGATAATTCTTGACGAATCATAGTGTCATGGAAAATAATCAGCCAAAATTTTATAAAAAAATAATAGATATTTTCGGAGCTTCTTTGGGGTTGCTGATTCTGGCGCCCTTTTTCCCTTTTATCACCTTGGCGATTAAATTGGAAAGCCGGGGGCCGGTTATCGTCAAATTAGACAGGGTAAGCCGAGGGAGAATAATCAAAGTTTATAAATTCCGCTCCATGGTTAAAGACGCCCAAAAGATCAAATCGGATCTGGCGATTTTAAACGAACGGAAAGACGGCTCTTTTTTTAAAATAAAAAACGACCCCAGAATAACAAGAGTGGGGAAGTGGCTCCGCAAATTCCGGATTGATGAATTTCCTCAATTAGTTAATGTCATAAAAGGAGAGCTTTCCTTAGTAGGCCCGCGTCCCCATGAACCCGAAGAAGTTTCGGGCTACCCGCCGGAATTCCAGCGTATTATCTTGGCTAAAGCCGGCGTTACCGGCCTTTCCCAAGTTAACGGCGCTTCCAGTTTGCCTTTTTTGAAGGAATTGACCCTGGACAACTATTATCTTAAAAACCAATCCTTTTTATTGGATTTTAAAATTATTATTAAAACCATATTAATTTTATTTTCTGACCCAACCGAGGTATGAAAATAGCTTTAGCGCATGATTATTTAAACCAATGCGGCGGAGCGGAAAACGTTCTTAAAGTTTTAGCCGAAATTTTTCCCGAAGCGCCCATTTATACTCTTTTCTATGACGAAAAGAAAACCCGGGGTCATTTTAAAAACCGCGTCAAAAAAACCAGTTTCCTTGATTTTAAAATTGTCAGAAATAATCACCGGGCTTTTATCCCTTTACTGCCATTAGCCAGCAGTAATTTAAAAATTAAACCTGAATATGATTTGGTTATATCTTCCAGCGCGGGCTATGCCAAAGGTTTTAATTCCCAAAACGCCTTCCATATTTGCTATTGCCATACTCCGCTCCGCTATGCCTGGGAGGAAAATTATCTTCAAGGATTGGATTTATTTCATATACCCCTGTTAAAAACTCTGGCCAAGCCGGTGCGCGCCGCTTTAAGAAGTTGGGATAAAAAAGCCAGCCGCCGAGTAGACGTATTTATCGCCAATTCTTATTTTATCGCCGGTAAAATCAAGAATTTCTATAATCGGGAAGCTGAAGTAATTTATCCGCCGATTGATTTGGGAAAATTCTATCCCGACCCCTCTTTTAAAACCGGCAATTATTTCTTGATGGTGGGCCGGTTGCTTCATTACAAACGGTTTGACCTCGGCATCAAGGCTTTTAATCGGTTGGGGCTTCCTTTAAAAATAGTCGGCGAAGGCCCGGAACTTCAAAAATTAAAATCAATGGCTAAATCTCCATTGATAGAATTTTGCTCTTATATTGAGAATTTGGACGAACTCCGGAAAATTTATAGCGGCGCCCGGGCTTTAATATTCCCCCAGATTGAGGACTTTGGGATGGTGGCGGCCGAAGCCCAGGCCTGCGGTTTGCCGGTAATTGGCTATAATGCCGGCGGAGTCAAAGAGATTATTGAAGAGGGGAGAACCGGTTTATTATTTAACGAGCAAACGCCGGAGGCCCTAATAAAAGCAGTTTATTTATTTGAAAAAACTAATTTTTCCAAATCAGAAATCGTTGAAAATGCCCAACGATTTTCCTCAAAAAATTTCAAATCAAAATTTCAAGAAATAATCAATAAAAGAAAAATAAATAAAACAAAATAAACCTTTTACTATTGTAATTCCACGATCGTGGAATTACAATAGTAAATTTTTTACGATAAAAAATAATAAAAAAATATGAAAATTTTAATTGATCTTCGGGTTTTAACTCGGCCCCAATTTTCCGGCATTACCGAATATACCAAATCTTTAGTCAATCATCTGTTGGCGGCCGATAAAAAAAACGAATATATTCTTTTCTATAACGGTTTTCAAAAAGCCCCGTTGCCGGAAGAATGGGTTGATAATCCTCGGGTCAAAATCATAAATTCATCAATTCCGAACCGCCTTTGGAGTTTCAGCAATAAAATTTTTAATCTGCCGAAAATTGATAAAAAAATTAATGCCGACGTTTTTTTTAGCCCTCATTTCAATATCTTATCTTTGGCGAACCCGCGAAAAAGAATATTCACTTTTCACGACCTTTCTTTCATTCACTATCCTAATTTTTTTTCCAACCGCGATAACTTTTGGCATTGGCTCCAGAATTACAAACGCCAAGCCCGAACCGCCGGCCATTTAATCGCCGTTTCCGAATTTACCCGCCAAGACCTTATTGATAATCTTTTTATTCCGCCGGAACGGATAACTAAAATTTATTCGGGCATTAATCCAATTTATAAAAAACTTTCCCTTGAAGACAAAGGTTTGAAAGAATTCAAACAAAGCCATAATTTAGAAAAACCTTTTTTGTTTTATCTGGGGATGATTGAACCGAGAAAAAATATTCCGGCGATTATCAGGGCTTTCAATATCTTGAAAACCGATAAAAATCTTAAAGATTTAAAACTTGTTATTGCCGGCTCCAAGGGCTGGCTTTACGACAAAATTTTTCAGGAAGCCAAAAAATCAAAATTTCAAAACGAAATTATATTCTGGGGGCCGGCTACGCCCGCGGAAGCTCTTTACCTTTATAATTTGGCTGAAGTTTTCGTTTATCCGTCTTTTTTTGAAGGATTCGGTTTTCCTCCTTTGGAAGCCCAGGCCTGCGGTTTGCCGGTGATAACCAGTAATCGCTCTTCTTTACCCGAGGTAATGGGGGATTCCGCTTTAATGGTTGACCCCTGGCGAATTGATGATTTGGCGACCGCCATAGAAAAAATTTTAACCGACGGACATCTCAAAAAAAATCTCCAGGAAGCCGGCTTTCTTAACATCAAAAAATTCAATTGGGATAAAACCGCGCGGGAAACCATAAAGGTATTTTCTAAATTAGGTTATTAGTGTTTTTGGGTATTAGCTTTTATAATGAGGATTAATGATGAGAGTTCCCAAAAAAAATATCTCTCCGGTTCTGGCCGACATTAAACATCCAGGCAAAAAAATTGCCTACCAGCCAGCGAATTCCTGCCGGCAAACCTTTCCTTTGAAGAAGATAACAGGGGAAACCCCCCGCAAGATTTTGTTGCGCCGGCGGAATAAAATTCCTTTTCAAAAAATAATTTTGGCTTTTTTGGGAATTGTTGTTTTGACTTTACTTACCGGCGGTTCCTTGTTTTTCGTCAAATTCAACGCTTCCAAACCGGCTCTTTCGGAAAAAATTCATTCAATTGTTGATAATTTCCAGGAAGCCGTCAGTTCCTTAAATAATTTTGACCCGCAAAAAGCGATAACCCTTTTTGACGAAAATAATTCCGAGCTAATCGCTATCAAGAATTTATTTCAAAATTTTCTTCTGACAAAAATTTTTAATCTTGGCGGATTTTTTGAAAAATCTCTGAGCTTAAATCAGTCAGCCCTGGCTATTTCCCGAAATCTGGAAACTCTTAAAACAAACGGATTTAATCTTTTTCTAAACGGAGACGGCAAGAAACTGGCCGGAATAATCAAAAATCTCCAAAAAGAAATTAATAACATCCGACAGGACACCAATTTAATCCGCAACCAGATAACTTCTGTCGGCGACAAAATGAATTTTTTACAAGGGAATTTATTTGATTTTAGCCAAATTAACAAAATAGCTACCGATGAATATATCAATTACGGCGCCAAGCTTTATCAAACAGAAGATGTTTTGGCCGGTTTACTTAATGTCCTGCAGTCGGTAAGTGATGTTCACTGGCTGGTTTTTTTCCAGAATCCGGCCGAAATCAGGCCGGCGGGCGGATTTCTGGGAAGTTATGCCGATCTGACAATCAGTTCCGGCCGGCTCGCCAATATTGATGTCCGCGACATTTACGACCCCGACGGCCAATTAAAATTAAAGATTATTCCGCCGATGCCGCTTCAGGCCATCACCACTTCCTGGGGAGCCCGCGACGCCAACTGGTTTTTTGATTTTCCCTTGTCCGCCCAAAAAGTAATAAGTTTTTTGGAGGCCTCAAAAATTTATCAGGAAAAAAACATTAAATTCTCGGGAGTTATCGCTTTGAATATCCGAATCCTTGAAAGCATCTTGGGAATCACCGGGCCTATAAAACTCGCCGATTATCCTGAGATAAACAAAGATAATTTTATGGCAAAAATCCAAAAAGAAGTTGAGGCCGGGCCGGACAAAGCCGCAGGAAAACCGAAACGCATCCTTCAAGTTTTGGCGCCGGCGCTGCTGGAAAAAATAAATAATTTTGACGAAGTTCAAAAAAAAGAATTGACGGAAAAACTCAAGTTTCATTTAGCCAATAAAGATATTATGCTTTTTGCCGAAGACCGGCGGCTCCAGAATTTCTTTTCCCAAAGTAATTTTAGCGGCGAAGTTTATAAACTGCCGAACAATTTTTACGGCAGTTATCTGGCGGTCGTCAACGCCAACATCGCCGGGGGAAAAAGCGATTTTTTCATAAAACAAGAAACTAATCTTCAAATAAGTTTGAACAGCGACGGCAAAACCGTCAGCCAGTTGGAAATAAAAAGAACCCATTACGGCAACACCGAGAAAGCGTCTTGGTGGCGGGCTACCAACAAAGATTTCCTTAAAATCTTCGCCTCGCCCGACTCGCGTCTTATAGAGATCAAAGGCAACAGCCAAAAAATCGTCAATCCGCCGATAAACTACCAAAAACAAAATTATCAAAACGATTTTGAGGTTCAAACAATTGAAAAAAACCAGCAATTTTCGGAAGATTCCGGTGTCTGGTCGGGCGAAGAATCCGGAAAAACGACCTGGTCAAGCTGGTTTAACGTGCCGGCCGGCGCGACTAAAACCCTGGAATTAAAATATGAAACATTGGCCAATATTTATTCATCTGTAAAACCGGGCAAAATCTACCAATTAATTTTTGACAAACAATCCGGCGTGGATGGAAAATTAAAGGTGAGTATTGAAGCGCCACCGGGATATAAATGGCAAGAAAGCAAAAATTATATTTATGAATATCAGAACGATAATCCGCCGTCTCGTCTGATTATAAATCTCACTTTATTAAGCGTATAATGATCAAAAATATGCTGCGTTTTCTAAAAATCTCCGCGTTGATTATTATAATCGGGTTTTTGGGATGGGGACTTTTTAATCTGAGAAGCCAAAGCCGCGACCTGGAAACCAAAACCAAAAACCTACAAACCAACGCCGCGGCTCTTGAAAAAGAGAATCAAACCTTTAAAGATAATATTGAATACTACAGCCATCCGGAAAATCTGCTGAAAGAATCAAAATCGTTGTTCAATTATCGCCAACCTGGAGAAAAAATGATGATTATTATTCCTCCCAAAAATGAAAATCATTAAAATAATTATCGGTTTAATCGGGTTGTTAATTCTGGTATTTTTCGTTCTTCTGGGATTGAATCTCTACCCGGTCGCTTTTACTTCAGATTGGCTTATCACCCAAAAGCAATTGAACAAGATTACGGCCGCTTCCTTGGTTTATTATCAAAAAACTCTTTCCGTTTATGCCACCAGCACGCCAATAATTGACGCGGAATTAAAAAAAGAAATCAAGCGGGCGGCTTTGGACAAAATGATTGAGGATAAACTCATTGACGAAACTCTGACCAAAAAATTAGGTGCCGAAAAATTGAAAAAATCAGTCAATGAAAAATTGGCGAATTTATCTCTTAACGGCGAAATTGCCAATGCCAGCCAAATTCTTTATAATTTATCATTGAACGACTTCAAGAATTTGGTTTTAACGCCTGAAGCAAAAAGAGAAATCTTGAAAGAGCAGAGGATTGTCCTCCAGGAAATTAAAAAACTCTACCACCCGATAATTTTAACGCCGGGATTTTATTGGCAAAGCGAGGTTCTGGCGCGATAAAACATATATAGCGCGGGTGTAGTATAGTGGCAATACGCGACCTTCCCAAGGTCGAGTCGTGGGTCCGATTCCCATCACCCGCTCATAAACGCCACCTTAGCTCAGCTGGTAGAGCAGCACTTTCGTAAAGTGAAGGTCCCGAGTTCGAATCTCGGAGGTGGCTCAAATTAAAGGATAGCTATGACGTGAGGCCAGAAAACAAGAACGCCGATAACAATCGCCGCCAAAGAAACCACAAGAACAACGGCCGCCAAAAGATCTTTGATTATTCGGACGCGAGGATCATCCGCCGGCTGAAGAAAATCTAAAAATCGTTCCATCACGGAGTTAATTAATTCCAGAATCAAAACCGAAAAAATCATAACCAAAAGCGTGGCCTTTTCGTCCCGGCTGGTTGGAAAATAAAGCATCGCCCCGATAACTATAAAGGCAACCGCGAGCATATACTTAAAAGCCGGCTCGTAAACCAAAACGGTCCAAATTCCTTTCCATGCGGTCTTAAAACTCAAAATAATATTTTTTTTTCTGTTATTTAAAAATTTATTCATTATTTTAAATCTAAAAATGAGAGTATAATAAGCATATATGATTAATCAAAATTTAACAACCATTTCTATTTATGCCGGTGTCGGAGGAGAAGACGCCAAGGACTGGGTGGAAATGCTTTTGAGGATGTATCAGAAATACGCCCAGCGCAATAATTGGAAATTTCATCTGGTCAGCAACAATACTCTGGAAATAATAGGGGAGAATGTTTACGGCCTGCTTAAAAATGAATCCGGAGTCCACCGCTTAATCAGAATTTCTCCTTTTGACGCCAAAAAACTTCGCCACACTTCTTTCGCCTTGATTGAAGTTCTGCCGGAACTGCCGGAACTGGAAGCGAAAAATTTGAATATTCCCGAAGAAGATTTAAAAATAGAACTCTGTCGCTCCAGCGGCCCCGGCGGCCAGAACGTCAACAAACGGGAAACGGCGGTAAGATTGATTCATTTGCCGACCGGCTTGGCTGCCGCTTCGCAAATTGAGCGCTCCCAGGCCCAAAATCGGGAAAAAGCCCTGAAACTGCTTAAAGCCAAAATTTTCAAATTAATGACCGAACGCCAGGAAAAAGAATTAAGCAACCTGCGGACCAAAGTGACTCCCGATTGGGGGCACCAAATCCGTTCCTATGTCCTTCACCCCTATCAGATGGTTAAAGACCACCGGACCGGCGTCAAAGTCAGCAATGCCAATGAAGTTTTAGAGGGAAACCTTGATAAATTCATCCAAAAAGGATAATATTATCTTTATGATAACTTTCCAAAATGTGACTAAAACCTATAGCAAAAATTCAACGGCTCTGGAAAATATCAGCTTTAAAATAAATCCCAAAGAATTCGTTTCTATTGTCGGC
>JAVHOD010000063.1:0-8847 GCA_036169835.1 Minisyncoccota bacterium
GTCGGCCATTCCGGAGCCGGCAAATCAACCATCGTCAAACTTGTTGTCGGCGAAGAAAAACCGAGCGGCGGAAGAATCTTTTTTGATTCCCTGGAAGTCAATAAATTAAAATATTCCCAGCTTCCCCGATATCGCCGGCAAATTGGAACCATTTTCCAGGATTTCCGGCTTTTGACCGGAAAAACGGTTTTTGAAAACATTGCTTTCGCCTTGGAAGTGGAAGGCAGTCCTCAAAAAGAAATAAATAAATTTGTTCCCGAAATTCTTGAACTGGTGGGTTTAAGAGAAAAATTGCAAAGTTTTCCCTACGAATTGTCAGGCGGTGAAAAACAGCGGGTGGCTATCGCCCGGGCCATGATCAACCAACCTGAAGTGCTTGTCGCCGATGAACCGACCGGCAACCTTGACCCGTTTAACACCTGGGAAATAATCAAACTTCTGATGAAAATCAACGAAATGGGCAGCATCGTTATCCTGGCCACTCATAACAAAGAAATTATAAACACCTTAGGCCATCGGGTTATAACCTTGGACAAAGGAAAAATTATCAGGGATGAAGAACATGGTCGCTTCATCCTTACCAATTAAAAAAACAAATAAATGTTTCTTGCTCTTTCGCGGATAATTAAATACGGATTGAAAAATTTTTTAAGAAACGGCTGGCTAAGCACGGCCACTATCGCGGTTATGTTTTTGGCTCTTTTTGTTTTACAAGGTTTGATAATTTTTAATGTCGTCGCCAAAACCGCCATCACTTCCGTCCAGAACAAAATTGACATCAGCGTTTATTTCAAAAGCAATATTGCCGAAGACGCGATTTTGAATCTCAAAAAATCCCTGGAAGGATTAAGCGAAGTCAAAAAAGTGGAATATGTTTCCCAAGACCAGGCCTTAGCCGAATTCGAGGCCCGTCATCAAGAAAATTCGGCTGTCTCTCAGGCCATAAAGGAGCTCGGGACAAATCCGCTTCTTGCTTCTCTCAATATAAAAGCCAATAATCCCAAAGAGTACGCCGCCATCGCCGCCTATCTCAACAACCAATCCCTTTCGTCAATAATTGAAAAAGTAAGTTACGCCCAGAACCAGGTAGTGATCAACCGATTAATCAGCATTGTTGACACCGCAAAAAAGGGAGGCATAGCCCTCTCAATTATCGCCGCCATAATTGCCGTTTTAGTGGCCTTCAACACCATCCGGCTGGCGATCTATTCCAATCGGGACGCCATCGGCATTATGAGAGTGGTGGGCGCTTCCAATAATTTTATTCGCGGCCCCTATATTGTTGAGGGAGTTCTTTATGGGATTTTAGCCGCCGTTTTAAGCTTTGCCGTGATAGTGCCTTTAATCACTTATGCCTCTCCCTATGTGAATAATTTCATTCCAGATATGAATCTTCAAACTTATTTTGCTTCAAATTTTTTACATCTTTTGGGGTATCAGCTTCTTTTCGGAATCATCTTAGGCGTTGTTTCCAGCTTCATCGCCGTCCGCCGCCATTTGCAAGTTTAATTTTGATTTACTTTTTTCCTACCCAGTTAACTCAACTCCGACATTTTATGGATATATTGAAGTTGATAATTAATAATTTTGTTTAATTGATTTTGACCTTTATCCAGTAGTACTCTGTCCGCCTAAATTTTTGTAAAAATTTAGGCGGACCATCGGAGTTGAGTTACTGGACCTATTTTAGATATTTTTCAATATTTTTCAGATGCTCCTCGTAAGTTTTGGCAAGATGAATTTGCCCCGCGCTGTCGTGCAAATAATAAAGATAATCCGTTTTTTCCGGATTAATCACGGCCTTAATTGCCGCCAACCCGGGATTGGAAATCGGCGCCGGCGGCCGTCCTTGATGAACATAAGTATTGTAAGGCGACTTAATTTTATAATCTCCCGGTTTTATCTTTTTCCACCAGTTACCCGGCTCTCCCAGAGCGTATTGGACGGTGGCGTCTATCTGGAAGGGGATGCTATTCATCCATCGGTTCCAGATAACACTGGCGATTAACGGCATTTCTTTTTCATTGGCCGCTTCCCGTTGAATCAGGGAAGCGAGGACGATTAGAGTGTCATTTCTGATATTCTTTATTTTAGCTTCTTTAATTAAATCGGCGGTTTTCTCGTTGAAATTATTTTCCATCTTTTTTATCGCGTCATCGCTTTTGTAAGCGAGGTCAAAAAGATAAGTGTCCGGAAATAGATAACCCTCCCGGCTATTTTTAATAAATGCTTCTTTTTCGCTGTCAAGCCAGCCGATTTTATTTTGGATTATTTCCGCGGCTTCTTCTTTTCTTAGTCCTTCCGGTATTACCGCCCATTTTTGATAAGGGTGATTTACTAAGATATCAGCCAACTGCCAAACGTTCATGCTTTTTGAGATGGTGTATCCTCCCGATTTTATTTTGCCCTGCCAATTTTTTATTTTTAACGCAAAATTAAAAGCCCATTCGCTTCTGATATAACCCTGCTGTTTTAATTTAGGAACAAGCTCAACTTCTGTTGTTCCTAGATTAACCACGATCCGTTCTTCGGCCGCTTTTCTCTGCGGCGCCGAAAATTGATTAAAAAAAATAATAGCGCTGACCGCTAAAACTAAAATTATCCCGATTAAAATTAGGGTTCTTTTATTTATGTTCGCGACTATTGCCATTAATTATCCTACTTTGGTTATCAGCAAGCCATATTCAACTTTTTGTTCGCGATTAAAGTTTAGACCGGCATTGGCTTCATCGATATCAATATGGAGCGCCAACGAAAAATCTTTGTTTATTCTGACAACGACATTATTAAATGTCACCGAACGAACGCCGCCCGTTCTGACGGAAACCCGCTGATTGTTTTTCAACCCTAATTTTTTGGCGCTTATCGGGTCGAAATGAATGTGGCGTTCCGCGATAATGACGCCCTCTTTGATTTTTACCGTTCCTTTCGGCCCGATAAGTTTTGCTCCAGGGGAACCTTTAAGGTCTCCTGACAGACGAACGGGAGAATTAATCTTCAATCGGCTAGCATCTGTTCGGGAAATTTCAACCTGCGTCGCTCCGCGCGCCGGACCGAGAATCCGCAAATTATCAATGCGGCCGCCGAACACTTCCAAACTGACGGTTTCTTTAGCGGCGAATTGCCCCGGTTGAGACAAAGGTTTTAGTGGCTTTAATTGATAACTCTTACCGAATAATATTTCTAAATCTTTTAAAGAAAGGTGGCAATGCCGGCCGGATATTTCTATTTTGATTTTCATTTTAATATTGAAAAACGTTAAAAAAAATTGTGCGTAATGTTTTATTTATTATAATTATTATAATAAATTTTAGGGTTAAAACAAATAGTTTCCTCCTTTGAACTGGTTATGAATTTATTGTAAAATTAAATCAATCCCAAAGGTCGAAAAAAATCTTATTAATAAATATATGAAAAAAACCATAATATTTTCAGCCGTGGCTTTGATTGCGGCTATTGGTGTTTCGGCGTTTGCCCAGACAACCCCATCCGCGGCCAGAACGGCGAATGCGAGTGCGATTGCCTGCGTAGGCGCGGCCGTTGCCAATCGGGAATCCGCTTTAAGCTTGGCTATCGGTTCCTATGCCCAGGCGATATCGTCTGCTTACGGCACCCGGTCAGCCGCGCTACAAACGGCTTACAGCGCCGCCAGCGTAAGCCAAGTCAGGGACGGAGTCAAATCCGCCTGGACGACTTTCAAATCAGCGTTGAAGAACGCCACCAAAAACTGGCGAACTGCCCGTACTTCCGCCTGGTCAACTTTCAAAACAGCCGCCAAGGCGTGTAAAGCTCCTTCAAGCGTGAATGATTCGGGCAATGCTTCATCTGAAAGCGGCGGGTCAATAAAAGTATAATTATATGGCTAAATATTTATTATCCGTTTTTAACGGCTATTTTCAATTTGATAGTTAAAAATTCAATAGAGAGGTCAAAATAGAAAATTAGCCGATTCGTCTTAGTTAAAAATTAATGTTAAGGTATTAATATTATGAACCAATATCTAAATTTTCGTAATCTCGGTATTGCGCCAAATATTTTAGAGGCACTTGGCCGGCTTCACTTTACAACCCCCACGCCTATCCAGGTGAAGTCAATCCCTGCGGCGATTGAAGGGAAAGACCTCATAGGTGTGGCTCAAACAGGAACGGGGAAAACCCTGGCTTTCGGCGTGCCTATGCTCCAAATGGCTCTTTGCGGAAAACAGGGACTCGTTATCCTGCCGACCAGGGAGCTTGCCTTCCAGGTGCATGATGTTATTAATAAAATCGGAGCGACTTTCGGAATACGAACCGCAGTTTTAATCGGCGGCGAATCAATCGGCCGCCAGATCCAAGCGCTTCGCAAAAAACCGCAAATCATTATCGGAACGCCGGGAAGAATTATTGATCACCTGGGGCAGAAAACGGTTTCTTTAAAATCAGTGGCCATTCTTGTACTTGACGAAGCCGACCGGATGCTTGATATGGGTTTTGCTCCGCAACTTAAACAAATATTAAATTTTCTTCCTCGCGAACGGCAGACAATGCTTTTCTCGGCAACGATGCCCGAGGATATTGTTTTGATGGCCAGGGCTTATATGAAATTGCCCCTTAGAGTTGAAATCGCCCCGTCCGGCACCACGGTTAAAGAAGTGACGCAAGAACTTTTTTTTGTTGAAAAACACGACAAGTCAAGACTTTTGGAAAAACTTCTTTATGAATATCGGGGATCAATCTTAGTATTTTCACGGACAAAATATGGCGCCAAACGTATCGCGGCAAATGTCCGAACAATGGGCCATACGGCTGCCGAAATCCACTCAAACCGTTCCCTTACCCAGCGCCGGGAAGCGCTTGAAGGTTTCAGAAACGGAAAATACCGCGTGCTTGTCGCAACCGATATTGCCGCCCGAGGCATTGACGTGAAGGGGATTGAAGTTGTTTTAAATTACGATCTTCCGGAGAAGCCGGAGGACTATATTCATCGCATCGGCCGCACCGCCCGGGCTGGCGACACGGGGCATGCGGTTTCCTTCGCAACGCCCGACCAGAAAGGCGACGTAAGAGAAATTGAGCGTCTTATCCGGGCAACGCTCCCACTCTCAAAACTTCCCGAGCTTCCCCCGGCGCGTAAAAGCGATTTAGCAGCCACAGAACGCGAGCCTCGCTTTGGTTACGGCCGCCGTCCCGGATCCGGCTCTCGCTTCGGCCCCGCTAAGCGGGGCTTCGGCCATTCTTCGCGTCCAAGTTCTCGTTCCGGTTCTTTCCGCCCAAGGCGATCCCAAAGTAATAATGGAAAATATTTTCGGTAACGATTTTTTAGAAAGATTGACTTTACCGGTCTTTTAGGTTATTATTCAGGTGCCGCTTGCAATGCGGCACTTATTTTTATCTATGAATTCAATTAGAAACATCAGTATTATCGCTCATGTTGACCATGGCAAATCCACTTTAGTTGACGCGCTCTTAAAGCAATCCGAAACTAATCTGGGCAAGCTCGTTAATGACGAGCTTATTATGGATTCAAATGAACTGGAGCGGGAACGCGGCATTACTATTTTTTCCAAAAACGCCGCAGTGATTTACCGGGAAACAAAAATCAATATTATTGATACGCCCGGCCACGCCGATTTCGGCGGAGAAGTTGAGCGTGTCTTAAATATGGCGGACGGTTCGCTTTTACTTGTTGACGCCCAGGAAGGGCCGATGCCCCAAACCCGTTTTGTGCTGAAAAAAGCGCTTGATGCGAAACATAAAATTATCGTAGTCATAAATAAAATTGACAAGCCGAATGCCCGCATAAATCACGTCCTTGAAAAAATGATTGAGCTTTTCATGGAGCTTGGCGCGACAAACGAACAATTGAATTTTCCCATCATCTACGCGGCGGGCAGATTAGGAATGGCGGGCACGTCGTCCGATCTCTCTGCTATGAAAAACATCGTGCCTCTCTTTGAAGCCATTCTCAAATATATTCCCGCTCCGAAAGGCATAAGTGACGCGCCTTTTCAAATGATAGTGGTTTCAATCCAATATGATAATTTTCAGGGGAAAATCGCGGTGGGCCGGATTGAACGCGGCGTAGCGACAAACGGGATGCAAATCGCGCATATCCGAAGCAACGGCACAATAAAAAATTTCAAAATTACGGAGCTTATGACTTTTTTAGGGCTCAAACGCATTCCGGTTCCTTCCGTGCAAACAGGGGATATTATAGCGCTTGCGGGCATACCGGAAGTAAATATCGGCGACACTTTAGCGGACGCGGAGCATCCTGAACCCTTGCCTTTGATTGCCATTGAAAAACCGACAGTCAAAATGATTTTCTCGGTCAATAACTCTCCTTTCTCCGGCAAAGAAGGGGAATACTGCACCTCGCGCAATCTCCGCGAACGGCTTTTTAAAGAACTTGATAACGACGTAGCGCTTCGCGTAGAGGAAAGCGACGCAAGTGATAAGTTTTTAGTAAGCGGGCGCGGCGAATTACACCTCGCGATTCTCATTGAAAAGATGCGGCGCGAGGGTTATGAATTTCAGGTTTCAAAACCGGAAGTTATTTTCAAAGAAGAAAACGGCGTTACCTCGGAACCGGCGGAAGATGTCTGGATTGAGGTGCCGGAAAAACATTACGGCCTCATTATCCAAAAAATGAGCGAACGGAAAGGCGAACTGAGAAACGTGAGCATTGAAAACGGCACTGTTTCATTCCATTTTTTTATTCCCACCCGCGGTCTCATCGGCTTTCGAAATGAATTTATGATAGAAACCCGGGGCACCGGTATCATTAATTCGCTTTTCGCGGGTTATTTCCCGAAATTTGATTCCGTTCCGGGGAATCCCCATGGTTCGCTCGTTGTCCACGAACCGGGCGTAACCACCGCCTACGCGCTTTTACGCAGCCAGGAAAGGGGAGTGATGTTTGTCGGACCGGGTGAAAAAGTTTACGAAGGCCAAGTAGTGGGGCAAAACGCCAAAATGGAGGATATTACGGTGAATGTTTGCAGGCAAAAACAACTTACCAACTTCCGGGCGAAAACCGATGCGGTGACCGACGACTTGATTCCGCCGCGCGTTCTTTCGTTGGAACAAGCGCTTGAATACATCGGCGATGACGAGCTTATGGAAGTAACGCCCAAAAGCATCAGAATCAGAAAATTGTTCTTAACCGAAATTGAAAGAAAAAGACACAATAAATAGTTTTATATAACTATTTTTCCGATTTTATTTTATTTAGAATTTCTTTTACTTTTTCCAAGCTGTCCCAGTCATAAACGGAAATCGGGAGAACATTTTTGTTTATTTTTTTCAAGGCAGTTATTTTCTTTTTTATTTCTTTGGCCGGCATTGTGTCGCTTTTGCTTAGAAATATGTATTCGATTTTTTTGATCAGCTCTTTATTGTATGTTTTGAGTTCGTTTTTGATTATTTTGTAATCTTTTACGGGATTTTCCGATTCCGCCGAAATTAAATGGAAAAGGATTTTTGTCCGCTCAATGTGGCGGAGAAATTTTATGCCCAACCCTTTGCCGCCAGACGCACCTTCAATGAGCCCGGGAATATCCGCGAGAATAAGCTCGTAATATGCTCCCAAATTCGGCTCTAATGTCGTAAAGGGATAATTTGCAACTTTGCTTCTTGCTTTTGTAAGCTCGTTTATCAAACTGGATTTTCCCGCGTTCGGCAATCCTATAAGGCCCACATCGGCTATAAGTTTGAGTTCTAACCTTAGAGTAAACTGCTCGCCGGGCGACCCTTCCTGAAATTGCTTCGGGGTGGTATTTTTTGGAGAACGAAACTTGAAATTTCCTTTTCCGCCGTGGCCGCCTTTCGCGATGAAAATCCGCTCGCCGATTTTTAATACTTCTTCGGTTTTACCCGTCTCAATTTTTGAGATTATCGTTCCCACGGGAACTTTTAAAACAATATCGCTTCCGTCAGGGCCGTCTCTGAATTGCCCTTGCCCGTTTCCGCCGTCTCTGGCCTTAATATTTTTTTTGTATCTGAATTGACTCAAGGCATTCAAGTCGGAAACGCCTTCAAAATAAATACTGCCGCCGTGGCCGCCGCTTCCGCCAACCGGACCCAAACTCATCATATTTTTGTTGAAAGCCACGGCGCCTCTTCCGCCGTTACCGGCCTCAACTTTAATTGTTACGTCGTCAATTAACATCAGCGCTACATTTTTTTCTTAACTGCTTTTATTTTATGAGTTATGCTATGGGTCGGGCTTTTTCTCTCATCAATCTTAAGCATCAAATAAATTCTATTATTGGATGTAATTAATTTATTTCGGCACTTAGTGAATAATTTTATTATTTGATCCCATTCTCCTTCTACGGTAGTACCCATAGCGCCAATTTGATATTTCAACCCGCTTTCTTTTATTATTTTTACCGCTTCGGCTACCGATTCGCTTAAACTTTCTTCTTTCCCAATCGGAAAGGCTGAAATTTCCGCTACTACTAATTTTTTAATTTGTTTTTTCATAAGATTATTCTTCGGTCTAGCGCCTAACCCTTATAAGTATTATAAGGGTTTTAATCTAACGGCGAGGCCAGCGGGAACGCATATAAGATTCAACCTCGCTAAATTTTAAATCTGTGATAATATTTCCCGTTCTTATATAGAAACTCTCGCTTTCATTCAGCCTTAAATAAACTGGTCCGGGGCTTAGCGCGACCTGAATAATACACACATCATACTCTTCGACGTTATAAAACCATAATTTTACCAAGTGCCGGAATTCCGGGCCGATCATGGCGTTGAATACCTGAGTGAAATGATTTTCAAATCCGTCGCTGTCTTTGCGTTGCAAGGATTGGTAATCATGGCGCAGTCCCAATGGCTTGCGCAAATCATCAACTCCAAT
>JAVHOD010000064.1:0-8790 GCA_036169835.1 Minisyncoccota bacterium
TCAACGGTTTCTTTTTCAATATCAACCAATAATTCTTCGGCGATTTTTGAAAGCTTGGCTTCGGTGTACCGGTAAGCCGCCGCGGAATCTCCGTCAATGGAACCGAAGTTTCCCTGGCCGTTAATTAACGGGTATCTTTGGGAAAAATCTTGGGCCATCCGGACCAAAGCATCGTAAACCGCAACGTCGCCGTGAGGGTGATAACGGCCCAAAACCGAACCGATGATCGTGGCTGATTTCCGGAACTTGGCGTCGCTACGCAAGCCGTCTTCAAGCATGGCGTAGAGAATCCGGCGGTGAACCGGTTTTAGTCCATCTCGGACGTCGGGCAAGGCCCGTGAAACGATAACCGAAATGGCGTAATCCAAATAACATTCCTGAAGTTCGCTGGTGATTTCTTTTTTCTCTATTTTTTCGGGCATATTTTATTGGGTGGAAGTGGTGTTTAAGATTCCCGGGGAACTGGTTGCAAAATCAGGGTTAACGGTTTCAACGGAAATTTTGCGGGCCACGGTGATTAATTCTTTTATCTGGCCGACTATTGCCTTAAAACCGGTTAGAAAAACTTGCCAAGGGGATTCTTCGGGTGTTTGAGCTGATGCTTGATTATCAGTTGGTTCGGCTGTCGCGACCTGGCCTGAATTGACGATTGTTTTATTCAAATATATCGCCCAGAAGCTGATTATTAAAATCATGGCGATAGCGCTTAAAATAAAAAGCCAGCGTTTTTTTTTGGTTTCATCGGCCGCTTGAATATTTTGAAAGAATTTTCTTAAATTTTTAAGCATCCGATTATCAGCTTTTCTTTGGAAAGATCTTTTTTGCCGATGGTCAGTTTTTCCTGGGGCTCCACGCCGTTTTGGCCCAATTCTTCAAGAAAAGATTTTATATCCTTGAGATTTTCAAAAAGAGTCGGGACAACCAAACTCGGTTTTAATTGCCGGATTAATTTGGCCGCCGCCGCTTCTTCAATGAATGGCTTGCCGCCGGCCGGCACGAAAATAATATCGGCGTCTTCCAGGTATTCTTGGATTTTTTTGATTTCATTTTCTTCGGCCAGATGGCCCAATAAAACAATTTTAAGGTCGTCAACTTCTATTGAATAAACCGATTTCAAATCTTTATTTCCAGGCAAAGACCAGCCCTTAATAGAAACGTTTTTAATTTCGTATTCGCCCGGATAACTGACCTCAAAGCCCTCGGCCGGCTGGCTCCGCTTATTTGATAAAGGAGCGATGGTTCTGATAATAATATCGGCTCGGCCTCGAAAAGGAGCAAGATCGCCTTCCTTTTCAAAAGGGTCGGTGACGATAACCAAATCTCCGCTCTGGAGTTTAAAACAATTTTTTCCGTACCAAGTGATGACCATAAATTTTTATTTTGAACTTTTATTATATTGTATCCTTACTTGCTTTTCAACTAAAGATTGTTAGAATTAATCCTTAGATATCAAAAATATGCCCAGTAACTCAACTCCGATGGTTCGCCAGTTCAGGCGAACAGAAGTACTGGGTAAGGGTCAATATTAATCAAATAAAACAAAATCATTAATTATCAACTTCGATATATCTATAATATGTCGGAGTTGAGTTAACTGGGTATGCCCAGTAACTCAACTCCGATGGTTCGCCAGTTCAGGCGAACAGAAGTACTGGGTAAGGGTCAATATTAATCAAATAAAACAAAATCATTAATTATCAACTTCGATATATCTATAATATGTCGGAGTTGAGTTAACTGGGTATGCCCAATAGTCAAAAAATTAACGTCATTGACCAATTAACGAAGACCGATCCGAATCTGATTTCTTTGCCGAAGATTGGCGATTTGATAGAAGGCCAAGTTATCAAAAAAGAACCGAAAAGGTTGTTTTTGGATTTGGGCAAATACGGCACCGGGATCGTTTACGGAGTGGAATTCATCAATGCCAAAAATATCATCAAAGAGCTCAATTCCGGCGATCCGGTAAAAGCGAAAATTCTGGATTTGGATAACGATTCGGGCTATCTTGAATTGTCCCTGACCGAAGCGGGTAAACATAAAGTTTGGGAGGAATTAGGGGACTTGAAAGAACAAGACGAGCCGATAAAAATAAAAGTGTCCGGATTTAATAGCGGCGGTTTAATGACGGAAATGAACGGTTTGGCGGCTTTTCTCCCGGTTTCTCAATTAAGCAACGAACATTACCCGAGAGTTGAAGACGGCGATAAAAAGAAAATTTCCGAAGAATTGAAAAAAATAGTCGGCCAAGAATTGATGGTGAAAATCATTGATTTTAATCCGCGCACCGGCAAGCTGATAATTTCCGAAAGGGAAGTGATTGACAGGCCGTCTAAGGCCTCCTTGGACAAATACCAGGCCGGCCAGATAATTGACGGCATCATTTCCGGCGTGGCTGATTTTGGCGCCTTTGTTAAGTTTGTCGATAATCCGGCGATAGAGGGGTTAATTCATATTTCCGAATTAGACCACCGCTTGATTGATAACCCCAAAGAAATTGTTAAGGTTGACGATGCGGTCAAGGCCAAAATCATTGATATTAAAAACGGGAAAATTTTTCTTTCTCTTAAAGCCCTGAAGCCCAATCCCTGGGATTCGGTTGAAGAAAAATATAAAACCGGTCAGGAGATTATGGGCGTTGTTTCCAAATTTACGCCTTTTGGAGCGTTTATCAATCATCAAAATGAAATTAACGGCATGCTTCATGTTTCCGAATTCGGCAGCGTTGAGGAGATGAAAAAGCAATTGGAAATCGGTAAAACTCAAAAATTTGTCATCGGTTTGATCAATCCGCAGGAAAAAAGATTGATTCTCAAATTAGTTAAATAGTTTAGTTCGGCGAGTTCAATAATAAATGAAGGCATTTTCTAAAAATATTTTTTGGGGGATTGTCACTTTGACGATAATCTCTTTACTTTTTTCTTTATTTGCCCAAACGGGCAAAGCGCCGCAGTTTGTCACTTTAAACGATTTGGCTCTAAAGATTAACGCCGGCGAGGTAAGCAAAATTATTGTTAATGAAAATGATCTGGCTGTTGATTTAAAAAACGGAGAAAAATTAATTTCTAAAAAAGAAACTGAAACCGGGCTTTCGGAAACTTTGAAAAATTTCGGGGTTGACCCGGCGGCTTTGCGCCAGGTGTCATTGGAGGTCAAAGAGGCCTCCGGTTTCAAGTTCTGGGTTAATCTTTTGGTGCCGACAGTTTTGCCGTTATTGATTATCGGATTTATTTTTTGGCTGATGTTTCGGCAGGCGAGAAGCGGCGCCAACCAGGTTTTCAGTTTCGGCCGCGCCAACGTGAAAGTTTTCGCGCCTTTTAAAGACCGGGTGACTTTTGAAGATGTCGCCGGACTGAAAGAAGCCAAGCAGGAATTAATGGAGGTCATTGATTTTTTGAAAAACCCCAAAAAATATCTGGAAATCGGCGCCCGTATTCCCCGCGGAATTTTGCTGTTGGGTTTGCCGGGCACGGGCAAAACTTTAATCGCCCGGGCGACGGCCGGCGAAAGCAATGTGCCTTTTTTCCATATGTCGGCCTCGGAATTCGTGGAAATGTTTGTCGGTGTTGGCGCCAGCCGCGTCCGTGATCTTTTTTCCATCGCCAAAAGAAGCGCCCCTTGTATTGTTTTTATAGATGAAATTGACGCTGTTGGCCGGGAAAGAGGAGCCGGTTTGGGCGGCGGCCACGACGAAAGAGAGCAAACTCTCAACCAGATACTGGTGGAAATGGACGGGTTTGACCGGGAAACTAATGTCATTGTTTTAGCCGCGACCAACCGGCCGGATATTTTAGACCCGGCCTTATTGAGGCCCGGCCGTTTTGACCGCCGCGTGATTCTGGATATGCCCGACATCAACGACCGCGAGGCAATTTTAAAAATTCACTGCAAGGGAAAATCTATGGGGAAAGATATTGATTTGAGGCAGGTGGCTATCCGCACCCCGGGTTTTTCCGGAGCGGATTTAGCCAACTTAACTAACGAAGCCGCTATTTTGGCCGCCCGCCAGAACAAACATTTTATCAGCCAGGAAGATTTATTTAATTCCATTGAAAAAGTTATTCTCGGCCCGGAACGCCGCGCCCGGGCGATTTCTGTAAAAGAAAAAGAATTAATCGCTTATCATGAAGCCGGCCACGCTTTGGTGGCGACCGGCCTCAAAGACAGCGACCCGGTTCAGAAGGTTTCCATCATCAGCCGAGGGTTGGCCGGCGGTTATACTTTGAAATTGCCCATAGAGGAAAGAAGAATAGAAACCAAGTCCCAGTTTTTGGCGGAATTGGCGGTTTTATTCGGCGGTTATCTTTCTGAGTCAATTGTTTTCCATGACATCAGCACCGGGGCCTCCAACGATTTAAAGCAAGCCACGGATTTGGCGAAAAAATTAGTTACCCGCTATGGGATGAGTGAAAAATTAGGGCCGCGGACTTTCGGCAAGACCGAAGAAATGATATTTTTGGGCCGCGAAATCACCACCGAAAAAGATTACTCGGAGGAATTGGCCAAAAAAATCGACGATGAAGTTGAAGCTTTAATCGGGCGGGCTATCAAAGCCGCCAAAAAAATTCTTTCTTCCCAAAGGAAAGCTCTGGATGTTTTAGCTAAGACCTTGCTCCAGAAGGAAAGTATTGAGCGTGAGGAATTTGACAGGATAATCAAGAGTTTCAAAATCCAGCCCATAAAAGTATAAAATGTCTAAAATCAGAGTTGGCGTTTTGAGAGGCGGTCCTTCAGCCGAGCATGAAATTTCTCTTTTGACCGGCGCCAATGTTTTAAGAAATTTTCCTTCGGATAAATATGAAGCCGTTGATATTTTGATTTCCAAAAAAGGTCAATGGCCGGAAATGCCGGCCGTGGATGTCATTTTTAACGCTCTTCATGGCGAATACGGCGAAGACGGACAGGCGCAAACCGTTTTAGAAGAAAAGCATTTGCCTTATACCGGTTCCGGCGTTATGGCTTCGGCCCTGGCTATGGATAAATGGGCTAGCCAAAAACTTTTTCATCAGGCCGGCTTGAAAGTGCCGCCGGCGATAAAAATAGAAAAATCGTCTTTAGAAGAACGTTTCCTAAATACTAAATCCTATATTCTAAATTCTAAGTTTGATTTTCCTTGGGTGGTGAAGCCGAATAGCCGTGGCTCTTCGATAGGAATTTTTTTGGTTAATTCTGCAAAAGAATTCCAACCGGCTTTGGACAAAGCCTTTCAATATGACGATTCGGTTTTGGTGGAAAAATTCATCAAAGGCAAAGAAATCACTTGTGGTATTTTGGAAAATTTTAACGGAGAAAAAATTTTTGCTTTGCCGGTGATAGAAATCGTTCCGCCGACTGACAAACCTTTTTTTGATTATCAATGCAAATACGACGGCATGAGCCGGGAAATTTGTCCCGGTCGGTTTGATAAAAAAACCGCTTTGGCTATTCAAGCAGCCGCGTCTTTGGCTCATCAGGCGTTGAATTGCCGCGATTATTCCCGCACCGATATGATTGTGGCTGAAGCCCCGCTTAGCGGGGCTGAAGACGGCATTTATGTTTTGGAAGTCAATACTCTTCCCGGATTAACCGAAGAATCGCTTTTCCCGAAAGCCGCCGCGGCCGCCGGTTATTCCTTTGGCCAATTATTAGAGCATCTGATAACATTAGCTTTAGAGAGAAAGGGCGCGTAGCTCAATGGCGGAGCAAGATCCTTATAAGGTCGAGGTTGTTGGTTCGAGTCCAACCGCGCCCACTAAAAATTAAAATTTCTATAACTTTAGCTCAATTGGCATGGGGCTTGACAAATTCAACTATTTTGGTATCATTAAAATTTATTGTTTTTGCTCTTTAATAAGATTTAGTTTTCCTCTAAAAAGAAGTTTAAATGGAGGGGCTAGGATTTAGCTAGCTCAGTTATCCTCCCGGAGAAACTCTAGCCTAGGCACAGGCTTCCTCTCCCCGGCAGAATAGCTCCTCCATCGTCTTTATATTTTTTTAATCATATAAAATTGATTAAGATAAATATTAACATTAAAACTTTAAATTAAAGAAAAGGAGGCGGTAAAGAAATTTTTAAAAGGCGGATAGAGATAAGTTAACGGAATAAGCAAAAAGAAAGGAGGTGAAGTATTGAAGAAAAAAAGGAAGTTGCCACGGGACAAAAACTACTTTAATAATAATTATAGGAAGGGGAGGAAATATGTGCCTAAGAATTACAGAAAAGGGTCAGGTACGTTGTCAGGTTTGTAATTACGGACCGGTTTTGGGGACAATAACTTTTCAAAACCCTCATAAAACGGAGAAAGATCTTTATTCCTGCTCTAACTGCGGCAAGCTGATCGAGTTCGGGATGTTTCTTAAAGATTACATCGCCGATTTAGAGAGAAGGGGGATTAGTTTCAAACTTGATTTAAGCCAAAAAGCTGTTTTAATTGACAGCAAGCTGACCGAGTATGGAGTATGGTTTGAAAATTTCATTGCCGATTTAAAAAGAAATAAGGGGGTGTTCGAACTAGATACAAAACTTGTTTTAACCAATAAATAAAATAAAAAGGAGGAAAATTCTAGCCCCGATGATTTTTATCGGGGCTTTTTATTTTCATGCTTATAACTATTATCGGCGACGGCGGGCGTGGAAGGCCTGATGAATTTCCTTGAGTTCTTTATTGGTCAGATGAGTGTAAATCTGGGTAGTGGAAACATTGGCGTGCCCCAGCAGTTCCTGGACCGAACGCAAATCCGCTCCGTTAATCAAAAGGTCGGTGGCGTAAAGGTGGCGAATCATATGGGGCGTTACTCTTTCCTGAACGCCGGCTTTGCGGGCGTAATAATCAATCAATCTTTGAACCGTCCGCGGAATAATCCGGCCGATGATTTTCGCCTGCCTGCCGGCAGGCAGGGCTCTTTGACGGCCGCTTAAACTGACAAATAAAGCTTCTTCGGTATCGGCTTTTTTATCTCTTTTCTCCAGATAATTTTTAATCGCTTTTTTGGCGTCGGGAGAAAGAAAAACAATTCTTAATTTATCGCCCTTGCCCCGGATGGTGATTTCTCCCCGTTCAAAATTCAGATGGCGGTTGAGCGAGCAAAGTTCGGACAAACGCAGGCCGGTGGAAAAAAAGGTTTCCAAAATGGCTTTGTCCCGAAGGCCGCGCAGATCTCCGCCGTCCGCTGATTTCAAAAGCCGTTCCAAATCCGAATAATCAATGATTTCAATTTGTCTTTGCGGTATTTTCGGCAGTTCAATTTTTTCCGGCGCCAAAACTTCAAAATCCCTTTTGATTAAATATTTGAGAAAATTCCGCAGGGCGATAATGTAGTAGGCCTGGGTGTTTTTTTTGATGAATTCATTCTGCGGAGTTTTGGTTCGGGCTAAAAGCAAGCGGAAATCCCGGACCCGGTCGGCGGTGATGTCTTTTTCGGTTTTGATCCCGCCGAATTTTATGAAGACCTTAAGATAATGTTCGTAATTCACCCGGGTTTTCGGCGACCGGTTTTTTTCAATTTCCAGATAATTCAGGTAATCTTCCAGGAGTTTCTCAATATCAGCCATTGCCTAAATTATACTATTAACCTGTCGCAAAATGAAGTTTTCTAAATTATCGGGAAAAAGCTATACTGGATTTAGTCAGGGGATAATTCTTCAAGCCCCTTGACAAATTTATAGAAGTTTGCTATAATTAAAATATAATCAAGAATTAGTACATTAACATAAATTAATAAGGGAGGAATTATGAAAGATAAGATAGCAACGGCATTATTTGTTTTACTCGCTCTATTTTTTTTCTTCGGTTATTATGGAACGGCTTACCTGAAATATCGTGATATTTGTTCCAATTATCAGAAAACTGTTTATATACCGTAAACGCGCTAACCAAAAAAGGAGAAAAAATGAAAGAGAAATTGATTGCCGTATTGATGATTCTGTCTTTTGTTTTTGTTTTTAGTTTGGCTGCTAATTACGCATTAAGCCGCCATGACCCGCTCACGAACGTTAAATGGGTGGAATATACGACACCTAAGAATACCTACTTGTCGAATTTAGCGGGCACATTGAGCAATAAATTAAGAAGGGATCCGGGTGCGCTAGTGCAAGATATGCGCAAGGTAAATCAGCTAAGCGATTATTTTATCGCGAAAGGAACTAAGATTTTGGTTCCTAATCCAATTTAAAATAATTTCCTCCAGTAGTAAGCCGGGGCGAACTCACAGTTCTCCCCGGTTTTTTATTTTTAATTTACTATTGTAATTCCACGATCGTGGAATTACAATAGTAAATTAAAAAGATAAGAAGATAGTAATTAGAGAGAAGGAAAACAAAAAGAGCCCAGGTTTTATTTTTTTAAAATATTTACTGAGCTCTTTTTTACGGGATAATAGGGGTCAACCATTTGTTTCCTCCTCCATTTGATAACGGTTCAACAGATCGTCCAAACATAGGAATTTGCCTTTCGCGCTTCTTAGGACCTGAATGTCGTTTAAATCTTTCCAAGAGATTTTTTTTTGATAGATTTTAGAATTATTATCGGTTTTGCCGTTGCTATCGCAGTCAATGATTTTAAATTCAAATTGGCTGCCCTTTAGTTCTAATTTTTCTATCTTTCCGGCATAGAATTTCTCTTGGGTTAAAATTTGGCCGATAAAAGGAGCGGCTCTATCAAGGACATCCACTGCGTCTTTGAACTCTTTGAAGTTGTTCTCAAAATTTCTTAACCGACTATCATCCCGTATTTCTTGGAGGATTCTCCAAATTTCCATTTGTATCACCTCCTTTCTTTTCTTTTTAAGGAACTTGTTTGGCGGTGTTTTTTG
>JAVHOD010000065.1:0-8677 GCA_036169835.1 Minisyncoccota bacterium
CCACCGGTTCCGGCACTCCCATTGCCCTTGCTCGGGCTTATCACAATAACCACCGTTATTTCCGCTATAAAATAATTTTAGAGAGTAATTACGCCCACACTGCCAGTCCAAGGGTAGATGATGTTATTATTAATTGGAGCCCTTAGTAATAAAAAATTAAGGTCGCCAAATAAATTTTAACTTAATATTAATAACTATGACCAAATCAAAACTTTTATTTTCATTATTGGCTTCGATAATTGCCGGACTTTTAGTAGTAGTTACCGTAAAGGCTTTTACTGGCCCCGGAAGCCGTACTCCCGGCTCCGGCAATCCCGATTATTGGGCAGGGGTAGCAGGACAGGTATTAACAAGTAATGGGGTAGGGGTAGCTCCTAGTTTTCAAGCGCCTGCTTCTTCCGGCATGACTTTGCCTTCCGGGGCTGTATTTATGATGATAACGGGAAGCTGCCCTTCGGGAACCACTGACGTATCGGCTACTTATTCAAATAAATTTATAAGAATCAACGCGACGGCTGGTTCTACTGGTGGCGCAGATACTCATACCCACGCGGCAGGGAGTTATACCTCACCTACAACAGGAAGCACGGCTATAACAGAAGCAAATCTACCAAGTCATACTCACGCAGCAGGAACTTTAACTGGTGGGGCACATCTGCATACTTTGAGTTCATATACATTCGATGATAATACAGAATATCCATCTCAAACAAAAGCAACTATTAAATTTACTACTATCTCAGCACCTACACAATTTGAACCTTCGTGGGTTCAGGGAAGTGCTAGTTATTATCGTGCAGACTCAGGTGGTGCAGTAGCAGTAACAGGCTCAACAGGTGCGATAGGTTCAGGGACAGGGCATACTCACACCGGAGGTGCGGTTACAGGAACATCAGCAAGCGGTGACAATATTCCCGCTTACGTAACCGCCAAAATGTGTCAAGTAAATTAGAGAATGATAAAAAAAATAATAAACAAAATAAGAAATAACCGATTCAAGACAGCGATTCTGCTTTTGTTGGCTGTTTTGGTAATTTTTGAATTAAGTAATTTCTTAATCAATAAAAAATTGCTTAATTACCAGACATACTATTATAGCCTTAACTTGAACCTTACGGCTTCCGAGCATGACGCGAGAGAAAAAATCTGCCTGAAAAACAATCTGGCCTATATTAAAGAATTCCAAAGATTCCGAGAAGTAGTAGAGTGTTGTAATATTGAAGATGGTAAAGTAATCGGTTGTTATGAGTACCTAAACTAAAACTCCATTATCGAGGTCGAACCTCGATAATTTTCATCAAGGCCGGAGGCCATAGTTTTGAATTTTTGGTTTGGACCCTCCGGAGAGTTGCCTCTGTAAATGGGGTCAGCCACCATTTATGATATACTATACTCATGCCAAGAGCAGAGAGAACAGATGTTGGTGAATATGTGTACCATGTATTAAATAGAGCAAACGCTCGAGCGCAGATATTTGATAGCGACAAAGACTATCAACTTTTTGAAAACATACTTGAAGAAGCCGTGGAAAAATTCGACATGAGGCTTCTGTCTTATTGCCTTATGCCCAATCACTGGCATTTAGTTTCTTATCCAAAGAATAATGGAGATCTCGCTCGATTTATGGGTTGGCTCGCTAATACTATCGAGGTCGAACCTCGATAATGGAGTTTTTTTAATCAATTTTTATTTCTTTAATTTTTTCTATATTTTCTTCTTTTTCTCTTAGCCACTCATTAGTTGCGTTTCTATACTCTTTTTGCCCGCCAAAAAATTCTAAAAATAATTCCCGGGAAGTTACAGAAGGAAAGTTTTTTATCCCAATATAATCCGAAAAACTGCTCCAGCGGTATTTTTCTAAATTTTTTATCATCCCCATTATCGAGGTCGAACCTCGATAATGGGGTAAATCTAAGGGATTGGTGTGGATATAGAAAGGAAGGTGGATAAAATGAGATTCGTCTTTCACTAAAGCCGCCTTAAATGTTCCTTGAAATAAACCACCAACTCTTTTGTATTTTTTATTGAAATACATTGTATAGCCGGTTCCTAATTTTTGCATAAATTTTATAATTCCATTTTCCTTCTTTTGTTTTAAAACTAAGTGAAAATGATTAGGCATTAAGGTGAATATCAAAATCTCAACTAGTAATTTTCTCGGCTTCCTTTCTTTTTCTAAATAAAGAGGTTCAACCTCCATAGTCTTGGGGTTAAAATGGAATAAAGTATTAATAACAGCTTCTTCATTATTAAATTCAAATAGGCTGTGAATAAATCTGAGATAATCTTGTTTATCAAGAAATATGTTTCTTTTTTCAACTCCTCGGTTATAAACGTGGTATATTTGATTTTCAACAAACCGCGGTTTTTGCATATTTAAATTATAATAAATAAATTATCGAGGTTCAACCTCAATAATTTTTAAGATGGTTTTGATTATTAGACAGATGCCCTTATAATTCCTTATATGTCTTATCCTTTTCAAAAAATCGAAAAGAAATGGCAGGCCTGCTGGGAGAAAAATAAAATTTACGAGCCGGATTTCAAAAAAGCCTGCCTGCTGATAGGCCGGGCGGAAAAACCTTTTTATAACCTTATGATGTTTCCTTATCCCTCGGCCGAGGGATTGCACGTGGGCAATATGTACGCTTTCGTGGGAAGCGATATCTACGGCCGGTTTAAAAGAATGCAGGGGTATGACGTTTTTGAGCCGATTGGCTTGGATGGTTTCGGAATTCATTCCGAAAATTACGCTTTGAAAATCAAAGCGCACCCGATGGAACAGGCGAAGGTTTCCGAAAAACGCTTTTACAAACAACTTCAAATGATCGGCAACGGTTTCGCCTGGGACGAGCATCTTGAAACTTATGACCCTGAATATTACAAATGGACGCAGTGGATATTTATTCAGATGTTTAGAAACGGCTTGGCTTACCGCAAAAAGCAGGCGGTGAATTGGTGTCCGAGCTGCAAAACCGTTTTAGCCGATGAACAGGTGGTTGGTGGAGAATGCGAACGTTGTTCTAGTAAAGTTATTAAAAAAGAGCTGGAACAATGGTTTTTTAAAATTACGGAATATGCGGAACAATTGCTTAAAAATTTAGAAAAAATTGATTGGTCGGAAAAAATAAAAATCGCCCAGAAAGAATGGATAGGGAAGTCGGAAGGGGCGGAAATTGATTTTACGGTTAAAGACAGCGAAGAAAAGATAAAAGTTTTTACGACTCGGCCGGACACTTTGTTTGGCGCCACTTATATGGTTCTGTCGCCGGAGCATAAATTAGTATCAAGTATCAAGTATCAAGTATTAAATTGGGACGAAGTGCAAGAATATATTAAGAAGGCGAAGGCAAAGTCAGATTTTGAAAGGACAGAATGGGATAAAGAAAAAACCGGCGTGGAACTGAAAGGCATAAAAGCGATAAATCCGGCGAACAAAAAAGAAATTCCGGTTTTTGCGGCGGATTATGTTTTATCAACTTACGGCACCGGCGCGATTATGGCCGTACCCGCTCATGATGAACGGGATTTTGAATTCGCCAAAAAATTCAAATTGCCCATTATTAAGGTGATTTCGCCTTTGGTTATTTCAAATCCTTTAGGTTCCAGCCAGGGCACGATTGAACGGGTGGCGATTGAAAGCGAATGCTGGGCAGGCGAAGGTGAACTGATAAATTCAGACCGATTTAATGGAATGCCTTCCGAAAAAGCCAAATGGGAAATAACGAAATTAGTCAACGGCAAAAAAACAATTCAGTATCATCTTCGCGGCTGGCTTATCTCCCGCCAGCGCTACTGGGGCGCGCCGATTCCGATGATTTATTGCGAGACGTGCGCGAAATCGGGAAAAGGGGATAAGCCGGAGATGCCGGGCTGGTACGCGACCCCGGGAAAAGATTTGCCGGTGGTTCTGCCTTACGTGAAAGATTTCCGGCCAAAAGGAACAGGGGAATCGCCGCTGGCGGCCGATAAAAAGTTTTACGAAGTTAAATGTCCCGAATGCGGCAAGACGGCGCGCCGGGAAACCGATGTTTCCGACACTTTTCTTGATTCCGCCTGGTATTATCTGCGCTATCCTTCAGTAAAATCGGAAACGGCCGATTCGGAACCGTGGAATCCGGAAATCACGAAAAAATGGTTTCCCGTTAATCTTTACACCGGTGGCGCCGAGCATTCGGTGCTTCATCTGCTTTACGTGCGTTTCGCGGCGCTCGCGCTTCACGATTTGAAATTATTGGATTTTGGTCCGTCAGAAGCGCCTAAAGGGGAACCGTTCCCCAAATTCCGGGCGCACGGTCTTTTGATAAAAGAAGGCGCTAAGATGTCAAAATCAAAAGGGAATGTAGTGAACCCGGATGAATACATTAAAAAGTTCGGCGCGGACGCGCTCCGGATGTACCTGATGTTTCTGGCGCCTTTTGAACAGGGCGGCGATTTCCGTGACGAAGCGATTATGGGCATTGTGCGTTTTCTGGAGCGGGTCTGGGAATTGTCGGACAAAAAGGAGGTGAAAGACGGTTGGAAAACCAAGGAGATTATTTTACAAAAAACTATTAAGAAAATTACTGAAGATATTGAAAATCTCAAATACAATACCGCTATTTCTGAATTAATGAAGTTTATTAAAATTCTGGAAGAATATCCCGACAAAAATAATTTTGAAATTTTTCTGAAACTCCTAGCGCCTTTCGCGCCTTTCATTGCCGAAGAACTTTGGTCCCGACTTAATTCTAAGTCGAGGATCCGCGATTCAAAAGAATCGGGAGAAAAACTCGGACATAAAAAATCTATTCATTTGGAAAAATGGCCCCAATATAATCCGCAATTAATAAAAGAGGACAAATTTGAACTTATAATTCAGATTAACGGCAAATTTCGGGACAAAGTTTTGGTTTCCAGAGAGCTTACCGAAAAAGAAGCCGGAGAATTGGCCGTTTCCCAGGAGAAAATCAAGAATTGGTTAAAAGGTAAAAAGATAGCAAAGACAATTTTTGTCGCAGGAAAGCTTATTAATTTAGTTGTCAATTAAGGCCAGCCCAAATTACTATTGTAATTCCACGATCGTGGAATTACAATAGTAGCTTTAATTATAGTAAAATAATTGATAATATTGATTAAGAAAATATGTCAAAAATTATCGGCATAATTCTTTTGGTGGCGGCGGTTTTTGTGATTTCAATAATGTGGAAAACCGCGCCTACTAATAATCTGCTCAGTTCAAAACCAAGCGAAACAGTCGCGCCCCAGACCAATGTTTCTACAAATTATTCTACAAATTACAGTCCATATTCGGCTCCCAGCGGGGGAACCACGATTTCCAGCCCTTCAAAACCCGAAGCCACTCCGCTCAATCAAAGAGTTTACATCAGTTCCGCCAACGTTTCCGGCTATCCCTTGAAATATTCCCATATCACTCTTTATAGCCGTCTTAAAGAAGGGGAAATAATTAACATTACCGGCTGGAAAATAAAAAGCAATAAAAGCGAAGCAACTATTTCCCAGGCCGTTGAGATTTATGATTTGTCCGGCTACAGCGTAAACGGCGACATAATTCTTAAACCGAATAATTATGCGGATTTATACAGTTTAACCAGCCCTATAAATAAAAATTTACGGCTGAATAAATGCAGCGGCTATCTGACGCAAACTTATGATTTCCAACCTCTTTATTTATCTCAAAGCTGTCCTTATATTTCATCTTCGGAAATCAAAAATCTTTCCGGCCAATGTCAGTCATATATTCAATCTCTTGGCTCCTGCCGGACACCCGACCTTAATTTTTCCAACTCTTTGCCCGGAACTGATGAAGGCAACGCCTGCCGGGTTTTTTTGCAAAATATCGGTTATACCAGTTGCGTTTCCAGCCACAGGAATGATGCCGACTTTCTTTCTAATAATTGGATAGTTTGGCTTTACGGCCAAATAACTCTTGACCCCCAGCACGATTATCTGCGGCTTTATGATACAAATGGGAATTTAATAAGCGAATACAGCTATTAAGGTTAAGGTAGTTTATTTTTCCGACAAAGTCATTTTAACTTCCAAGTTCTCCCCGTCTCTCAGAATTTTTAATTTTATAGTTTCGTTTACCGCCAAATTCTCCAGAAAATCCTGAATGGGCTTATCGGTCGTGATTTTTTCTCCGTTAATTTCCAAAAGAATATCTTTTTCTTTGATGCCCGCTAAGTTAGCCGGACTATTGGGAACGATAGCGTGTTCTTCGCAAGCAATTAAAGCTCCGTAATCAACCGTCAGTTTAAGTTTTTCCTTAAGATTTTGGTCAACGGTCAAATAGCGGATTCCAAGAAATGGTCGGCGGATTCTTCCGTATTTTTTCAAATCATCAAGAGCTCTTTTGGCGGCGTTGATGGGAATGGCAAAGCCGATATTTTCGGCGCCGAAAACCACCGCCACATTGATGCCGATGGTTTGGCCGAAAATATCAACCAAAGGTCCGCCGGAATTGCCCGGGTTAATGGCGGCGTCGGTTTGGATCAAGCCCCGCAGTTCCTGAAAGGAATTAACATCGGCTTGGGCGGCGATAGAGCGGCTTAAACCGGAAATGATTCCCGAAGAAACCGTATTTTTGAAAAGCCCCAGGGCGTTGCCGATGGCCATAACGGTTTGCCCCAATTCGATTTCGCCCGAATCGCCCAGGGTGACGGTTGCTAATCCTTCCGCTGGCGGTTCAATTTTGAGAATAGCGACATCATTAAGCGGGTCGCGGGCCAGAATTTCCGCTTTTAATTTTTTGTTATCGTCGGTGACAACCATATATTCCGCATCGGCGTCAGCGACAACGTGCCTGTTGGTGATAATTATTCCTTTTTCATCAACAATAAAACCCGACCCGCCGCCGATTTTCACCATGCCCCGGCTGTCAATATTTTCTTCGGGAATGTCGGTTTTCGGATTAAAAAGAGGAAATTCTTTAGTTAGTTCTTGTTCTAATTTTTCAAAGTTTTTGGAAATGACAATGGAAACTACGGCCGGCATCACCTTTTTAATCATTGTGATAAGAGGGGATTTTTCTTTTTTCATATTTTTATTATAGCAAAAAGCGGTGGGGGTGAGATTCGAACTCACGATACCCTTTCAGGTATAGCAGTTTTCAAGACTACCGCCTTAAACCACTCGGCCACCCCACCCTTTCATTTTTTTATTATTTTTGCGTGACGTTTAGCGTCCCGATAACAACGCTTAGCGTTGTGCCCTCGAGAGGAGTCGAACCTCTAATCTTTTCCTTAGGACGGAACTGCTTTAATCCAATTAAGCTACGAGGGCGCGTAAATAAAGCTTATATTTCCTTCATCATTTTTTCAAAAATCTGGTCTCTTAGCGAATGCATTAATTTTAAAACATTACTCCCTTTTTTAATAGTTATTCTGCACATTCCGTATTTAGTTCTCCCTCTTTTTCCTCCATCATTAAATCTAATCAAAAATTTGTCCTTTGATATTTTTGTGATGCGCGACCAATAATTTAGGCATTCTTTTTTATCCATTCCTGAAAATATTCTCATAGTCGGCTTTATGTCTTTTTCTGAGATATTAAGCACTTTTCTCAATACAGTCAAATATAATTTTATCATTTTTCCATCAGAATTAATAAATTCGCATACCTTTTTGCTTCCTTCGCCCCAATAAAGCATGGCAATCGCGATTAAAAAATTTTTATTAAGGCCTTCCAATAACTCTTGAGCTTTTATTCTCGCTCTTTCCCAATTTTTTTGCTTAAGTTTTGCGCTTCCGCCTCGTTTAGCGTTTAATATTGGAAGATATTTTGGTAAAATTTTGACATTGTGGACATGATGCCATACCGTAGTTCTGGGGATAAGTAATTTCTCTACCAGTTCATTTATACTATAACCTCTCTTTCTTAATTTTTTTAACTCTTTGATTTTTTCCATTGAATGAACCCGCATATTTTCATTGTAGCATTTTATGTAGGAATAGCAACTTCCCAAAAATAGATAGTGCTTGTTCTAATTAATATAATTCAAAAAATATTGCCAGGAAAGATTTAATAACTTATAATAATGGAAAATGGGCGTTTAGCTCAGTGGTAGAGCGTTTCGTTGACATCGAAAAGGTCAGAGGTCCAATCCCTCTAACGCCCACAGAAGTTTGAAATAACGGGCCCATAGTAAAATGTCCCGATTTTGTATTCCGACATAATTTGCAAAAATTATGTCGTGAATCCTCGACGCCGAAAGGCATCGGGACAAAATCGAGGATCCTCGAAAAATATATCCTCGACAAAGTCGGGATTATTTTTCGGGAGCATTACGCGGTATTCGTCCTAATCTATAAAATTTTGAAATGTTTTACGTTTACATATTAGAATCATCACAAAATAAATCTTATTACACCGGAAGTTGCGGCAATATTCAACTAAGGCTGAATCAGCATAATAGAGGGTTGGTAAGGTCCACACAAAGATTTATTCCTTGGAATCTGTTATATTTTGAAGAGCATGAAGATTTAAAAAGCGCAAGAAGGCGAGAGTCACAGATTAAAAATTGGAAAAAGCGAAAATCTATTGAAAGATTAATTGAACATTTCAAAATTTAAATAATCGTTGATTCGCGACAATTTTTATGGGCCTATAGTAAAATGGTATTACGCCTCCATGGCATGGAGGAGGTTGGGGTTCGATTCCCCATAGGTCCACCAAA
>JAVHOD010000066.1:0-1616 GCA_036169835.1 Minisyncoccota bacterium
AAAGTATCGCACCCCAGGCCTCCGCTTCCGGCAATTATGACCCTTACGGAAGTTACGACCCCGCTCTTACCGCCAAACAACAAGAAAGAGACCGGATAAGAAATAATTATCAAGCATTCATTGTTTATTCCCGGGCAATTTTAGCCAATAAACAATCCTCTCTTTCTTCTGAGCAACAAATAGTTACGAATTTAAATCAACTTAAAACACGTAGCTGCCAACCGCCGGTTTCTGACAGCGATATTACCAACGCTCAAAACGAAATTACCCGTTTAACAAATGAGGTCGCTGATTATCAAACTATTGTTAACGAAAACCAAGCCGGCATAACCGAAGCTATTAATATTTCCGCTGATTTCCGAGACCGGGAAATAACTCTTTTAACTCAAAATTATGATACTTTTATAATTAAATACCAATCTCTGATTGAAGAGATTTATGGTTCGGAAACAACCAAAAAAACAAGTGAAAACGAATCAACAAACAAACAAAATGATCTTTCCTCAATTCAATCTCGTTTAAATCTTTGTATTCTAACCACTCACTGATAAATGAACAAAAAACAAAAAATATTGGCGGTTTTCACTTTAGGCCTGGTTTTGTTTTTGTTGTTTGGGAACACGGGAAAAATTTACGCGGCCGATTCGCCAGCGACGACTTCTAATTCTTCTAATCCCGTTTTAACAGGATTAGATGTAATCGGCGGCATTGCGGCAGTGCCGTTGTCTTTAACAATTATAGGAATCAGTCTTGTCACCGGCAGTTTGGCCAGCATTGCCGTTCAGATAGGCGGATTTTTGAGTAATTTTTCTATCAGTCTGAATTTTATGGTTGTCCAAAACCCCCTGATTGACGTCGGTTGGAAAATCACGAGAGACCTGGCCAATCTCGGTTTTGTTTTATTCATTATTATCATCGCCATCGCCACTATTCTCCGGATGCAACAATACGAAGCCAAAAGCACTTTGGGGAAATTAATCGCGGTGGCGCTTTTGGTGAATTTCAGTTTGCTCTTCGCCGGCGTTTTCATTGATTTTTCCAATATGCTGACGAATTTCTTTATTTCAAACATTACCGACGCGGGAGTAGGGGGATTAGGAACGTCTCTTGCCGCGGCTTTTAATGTCGGACAATTTCTGAACGTAAAAGATGTCGGCGATTTTACGCTAAAAATAGCCACTTTCAGCGGAGCGGTGAAAATCATTGCCGGCCTTGTTTTCGCGGTTGTTTTCACTTTATTGGTAGCATTATGCCTGATAGCGGTGGCGGTGATGTTTATATTAAGATATCTTAATTTGAGCGTGCTTTTAGTTCTAGTTCCCTTAGCTTGCCTTTTCATAATTTTACCTTCAACCGAAGTTATATGGAAAGAGTGGTGGAAAAATTTCATAAAATGGATTATTTTCGCTCCCGTCGCTTCATTTTTCTTTTATCTGGCGGTCTATCTCGCCAACAACTACAAAACATTTACCGGCGGAATATCTCTTGACGCCCAAGGCGTTGGAACACTGAACAGTATGGGGTTTGGTGGCACTCCGATGAAGGATTTTGCCGGCAGTATTATTAATTTAGTCATAGTGGGCGGATTTTTGATGTTCGGACTGATAATCTCCGAC
>JAVHOD010000067.1:0-1612 GCA_036169835.1 Minisyncoccota bacterium
ATTTAATTTCCAATTTCCAATTTCCAATTTCCAAACTTAATATTGAAGTTCATTTAATGGTGGAAAATCCTGAAGCCGTAATCAAGGATTGGGCGTCAGCCGGCGTCAAAAGAATAATTATTTCCCTGGAAGCGATTGGCGAAAAATTATCTTTGCCGCAGGACTTGATGAACAACTTTGAATTGGGCTTAGCCATCAATCCGGAAACTTCGGTTGAGGATTTACTGCCTTATTTGGAAAATTTTAAATTCGTACTGGTTTTGGGGGTTAATCCCGGCTTGGCGGGGCAAAAATTCAATGAAAATGTTTTGGAAAAAATTAAATTTTTGAAGAATTATTATCCGGGTGTTATTATAGAAGCAGACGGCGGAATCAACTTAGAAACCGCCAAATTAACCAAAGAAGCCGGAGCGGATATTATTGTTTCGGCATCATATATTTTCGGCAGTCCGAATCCGCAAAAAGCGTATGAAGAGCTTTTAAACATCTAAAAATAAAATGGCTGAATCCTACGACAAAAAAATAAAATTTCTTGAAGAAATGGCGAATAAAATCCGCCAAAAAATAATTGAGACCCTGCTTGAAGCCGGTTCCGGCCATTCCGCTTCCACGCTGGGCAGCGCTGATATTTTTACGGCTCTTTATTTTCATATTCTTAATCACGACCCGAAAAATCCCGAATGGCCGGAGCGGGACCGGTTAATTTTATCCTGTGGCCATTACTGTCCGGTTCAGTATGTGGCGATGGCTTATGCCGGCTATTTCCCCTTAGAGGAATTAAAAACCTTGAGAAAAATTAATTCTCGGCTTCAGGGTCATCCTCATTATGGGGCCTTACCTGGTATTGAAGCCACTTCCGGGCCTTTGGGCGCCGGCCTTTCCCAGTCCATCGGCATGGCCTTAGCCGCTCGGATGGATAAAAAGAAGCATCGGATCTATTGTGTAACCTCTGATGGTGAACAGGATGAAGGGAACGTCTGGGAGGCGGTGCTGTTTGCGGGTAAGAATCGTTTAAGTAACGTCACCGCCATTTTAGATCGCAATAATATCCAGATTGACGGCTATACCGAAAACGTAATGCCCTTGGAACCGTTGCGAGAAAAATATGAGGCCTTTAACTGGCACGTGCTTGAAGTTGACGGGCATAATATTGAAGCGATAATTGACGCGGTGAACGAAGCCAAAGCGATTTATGAAAAACCGACTCTGATTATCGCCCACACCATTCCCGGCAAAGGCGTGGATTTTATGGAAAGCGATTATAAATATCACGGCGTGCCGCCGACAAAAGACGAAGCCGCTTTAGCCCTAAAAGAGTTGCGGACATTGTGCGGAAAAATTGAAGAAGATTAATAAACATATGTTAAATCCCGAAGTAAAACTTTCTTCAGAAATTTTTAATAAAGAAATTAAACAGGAGCCGACTCGTTTCGGATTCGGCGAGGGTTTGGTTATCGCCGGCGAAGCCGACCCTAATGTCGTGGTTTTGTGCGCCGACATCACCGATTCCACCCGCTGTTCCGGATTCCGGGACAAGTTCCCCGAAAGATTTTTTGAAATGGGGATTGCCGAACAAAATATGGCGGTGGTGGCCGCGGGTTTGGCCTTAAGC
>JAVHOD010000068.1:0-7786 GCA_036169835.1 Minisyncoccota bacterium
ATCGGCATGGTTAAAAAAATCATTAATTCATTCACGCAATCTGAACGCAATATTTTTATTGTGGCGATTTCGATTTTTCTGATTTCTTCATTTTTCTGGTTAGCGCTGACTCTTCAAGAAAAAATTGAATTAACCCCAAAAAAGGGCGGACAATACACGGAAGGGAAAGCCGGCCAACCCATTTTTATCAACCCGATAATTTCCGGCAATGAAACGGACCGCGATATCGCCTCTCTAATTTACAGCCCGCTCTCGGATTTAATCAGCGACTACCAAATTGAAGAAGGAACCAACTATTTGGTCAAACTCAAACAGAATTTGACCTGGAGCGACGGCCAACCCCTGACAAGCGACGATGTTATTTTCACCCTTAAAACCATAGAGGATTCCGACGCTCGCTCCCCGCTTTTCCAAACCTGGCAAGGCATTGTGGCCGAAAGAGTCAGCGAGCTTCAAGTCCGGTTCATTCTCCGCAACCCCTATGTTTTTTTTGGCGACAATCTCCGCAACCTGCCGATTATCCCCCAGCATATTTTCGGAAAAATTCCGGCGGCCAATCTCCGGCTTTCAAATTACAATCTGGAGCCGGTGGGCAGCGGCCCTTATAAATACGACCGCTTCGCCAAAAGGAAAGACGGATTTATCACCCAGTATCAGCTTATAGCCAACGACAATTATTCCAATAAAAAACCTTACATCCAAAAATTCATTTTTAAATTTTATGAAAACGAGGATGATTTAATCAGCGCTTTCAACCGCCGCGAAATTGACGGTTTTGGCGGCCTTAACCCGGCCAAAATCAAAGATTTGTCGCTTACTCACAACATCAAAAGCGTCGTCATGTCCGATTATTACGCCGTTTTTTTCAACCAGAACATCAATTCCAACCTCAAAGATAAAAATATCCGTTTAGCCCTAACCCAGGCCATTGATAAAAACCAGATTATCCAAAAAGTGTTTAATGGCCAAGCGATGGAGGCCGGTGAACCGTTAGAAATCGCCAGCGCTCCGGGCTTGACGGCTATCAGGGATAAAAAATTAGAATTCAATCTGATTGTCCCCCAAATTGATTTCCTGATTAACACGGCCGAACTCATCAAGGAAGAATGGGCGGCGATAGGCGTAAATCTTAATCTGATTGTTTTAAACCCCGACGACATTATCAACCAAGTGATCCGGTCGCGCGACTACGAAATGATTCTTTTTGGAATCAATCCCGTGAATAAAGAAGACCTGTTTTCTTTTTGGCATTCTTCCCAAAAATTTTATCCCGGACTTAATTTGGCGATTTACGGCAATCCGAGCGCCGATAAACTAATAGAGGAAATTCGCCAAACCGCCGACCCGAATGAACGCCAAACAAAATTAAAAAATCTAAAAACCATCATCACACAAGACCTTCCGACTATACCGCTGTATTCCCCGAATTATCTTTACGTCAGCATCCCCGATCTCGGCGGATTCACGGATAAATTTTTGACCACCGCCAGCAACCGCTTCCAAAATGTCAAAAATTGGTACGTGGAAACAGCCTGGGTGTTAAAATAAATCATGAAAAATAATTTGCTTAAAAATAAAAAACCGGGAATCCGATTCTTAAATGAGATGCAACCGGTTTTAGGCGATCAAGAATGGTTTAAAAAAATAAAAAAACCGGGAAAAATTGAGGTTTATTATGTCTACCGAAGTTTGGAAAAAAGGGGAGAGTTAAGATATGACATCACCGTTATTCCGGCTAAGATGTTCGGCAAAGAATTTCCTAAAACCAAAGGCCATCATCATTTTAAAACCCCGGAAGTAATTCAGGTTTTGGAAGGCAAGGCTTTTTATTTCGCTCAAAAAGGAACAGGCGCTTCAATTAAAGAAGCTTACGCGGTGGAGGCGGGAAAGGGCGATGTGATAATTATCCCAACCGGCTATGACCATCTAACCATTAACGCCGGAAAAAAAAGATTGGTGATGGCCAATTGGATTTCAACGAAAGCTAAATACGATTATTCTTTTTTTGACCGCTTCCAGGGGGCTTGTTATTACTACACCAAAAACGGTTGGGTTAAAAATAAAAAATACAAAAGGATTCCGAAATTGGAAATTAGAAAAGCTTTAACGAAATCAATGCCTCAAGATTTGAGATTTCTAAAAAGCAATAATTAACAATTTTTAGGCAAGCCCCTGTGGCGGAACTGGCATACGCGTAGCGTTCAGAACGCTATCCCGTAAGGGTTAGAGGTTCAAATCCTCTCAGGGGCACAACGCTAAGCGTTGTTAGTGGGCACGCTAAGCGTGCCACCAATTAATAATTAAAGTCGAAAATAAAATAACTATATGATAAAAACGAAAATAGTAAAAAAAGAAGAGCGCCGCGAAGAACCCCTTCGCTGGGCGGCTTTAGGCGGGTTGGAAGAAGTCGGTCGGAATATGACTTTTTTTGAATATCGCAACGAAATAATCGTGGTTGATGTGGGATTTCAGTTTCCCGAAGAAGAAACTCCTGGGATTGACTACATCATCCCCAATGTCAGTTATCTTGAAGAGCGAAAACAAAACATTAAGGCCATTATTATTACCCACGCCCACTACGACCACATCGGAGGAATTCCTTATCTGATGGGAAAACTCGGCAATCCCCCGATGTACGCCGCCGCGCTCACTAAAGAAATCATTAATAAAAGGCAGGAGGAATTTCCCAAAGCGCCCAAGCTTGATTTCCGGCTGATGAAAGACAAAGATAAAATTGAATTCTCCAAATATTTTTCCGCCGAATTTTTCGGCGTTGCCCATAACATTCCGGATACTTTCGGTTTTGTTTTAACCACTCCCATAGGAAAAATGGCTTACGTCGGCGACTATAAATTTGATTACGACAAAGAAGGCCAGCCCAAAGGATTGGCCGAATTGAAAAAAATCGGCGAACAAAAAATCCACACGCTCTTTTTGGAAAGCACCAACGCCGAAGAGCCGGGCTATTCTCTCTCAGAACGAGTGGTAGAAAAAAATCTGGAAGAACTTTTCAAAAAAGCTCCCGGCCGGATTATTATTGCTATGTTCGCTTCGCTGATTAACCGCATTGACGAAATTTTGAAAATTGCCGACCGGCTCGACCGCAAGGTGGCCATAAGCGGCTATTCCATGCAATCTAACGTTCAAATCGCCCAGAATCTCGGCTATATCAAAGCCAGAAAAGGGTTAATTATCCCTTTGGAAGACGTTAAAAAGCATCCTGATAATAAAGTCATTATTTTAAGCACCGGCGCCCAAGGCGAAGCCAACGCCAGTTTAATCAGAATCATCAACGGCGAACACCGCTTCATCAGTTTAAAATCAACGGATACGGTTTTGCTGTCGGCTTCGGTTGTCCCGGGCAACGAAAGAGGCGTCCAATTACTTAAAGACGGCATCAGCCGGCAAGGAGCCAAAGTTTATTACTCAAAAATTATTGATATTCATTCCAGCGGCCACGCTCCCCAGGAAGAACTGAAAATGACCGTCAAATTAATCAATCCGAAATTTTTCATTCCTATCTACGGCTATTTCTTTATGAGGGCAATCAATAACGAACTGGCTGAAAAATCAGGGGTCCCCGTAAAAAATACATTTTTGCCTTCAAACGGCCAGGTGATGGAATTTACTCCCAGTGAAGCTCACCTAACTAAAGAAGAATTACCGGTTTCTTACGTGATGGTTGACGGGTTGGGTGTCGGCGATGTCGGCGAAGTAGTTCTTAGAGACAGAAAAGTTTTAGCTCAAGAAGGAATGGTTGTGATCATCACCACTATTGATCGCCGCACCAGCCAGCTGGTCAAAAATCCCGATATTATCTCCCGCGGCTTCATTTATTTAAGAGAAAACCAAACGCTTCTTGAAGAAATCAGACGCAATATCCGCGGAATGATTAACCGCCTGCCTCGCTACCAACCCCTGGACGCCGATTATTTCAAATCCCTGATTCGTGACCAAATCGGCCAGTTTCTGTATAATAAAACCAAGCGAAGACCGATGATTTTGCCGGTAGTAATTGAGGTATAAATCAGAATTTAGAATATAGGAATTAGAATACAGGAACAAAATCTCCCTAAATTCTAAATTCTAAATTCTAAATTCTAAATTCTTATGAAAAATCCCATTCTAATTTCAGGCATCCAGCCCACCGGAAAACTTCATTTAGGAAATTACCTTGGAGCTCTGAAAAATTTCGTAGAACTCCAGAATTCCGGTAAATACAACTGCTATTTTTTTATTGCCGACCTTCATTCTTTAACTAAAGACTTTAATCCCAAAGAAAAAATCTTGGAAGTAACGACAGATTATTTAACCGCTGGATTGGATCCTAAAAAATCAACGATTTTTGTCCAGTCGCAAATTTCGGCGCATAGTGAACTGGCTTGGATTTTAAATACGATTACGCCGATGGGCGAGATGGAACGGATGACTCAGTTTAAAGAAAAAGCCGAAAATCAAAAAGAAAATATCAATCTCGGACTATTCACGTATCCAGTTCTTATGGCCGCCGACATTCTACTTTATGATGCCGAATTTGTTCCGGTCGGGAAAGACCAACTCCAACACTTGGAACTAACCCGAACCTTAGCCAGAAAATTCAATAAAAAATTTGGTAAAACTTTTATTGAACCTAAACCTCTTTTAACCGAGGCCTCTCGGATAATGAGCTTGAACGACCCCACTAAAAAAATGTCCAAATCCCAGCCCGCTGGCTGTGTTTTCTTAAATGATTCGCCGAAAACTATCCGGGAAAAATTAGCCCGGGCCGTCACCGATTCCGGCCGGGAAATCAAATACGACCTTAAAAATAAACCGGCCATCAGCAATCTCTTAACGATTTATTCCGCCTTATCTAATAAACCAATAAAAACTATAGAAGAAAAATATATTGGCAAGGGGTACGCCGATTTCAAAAAAGATTTGGCAAAATTAATTACGGAATCTCTCAAACCATTTCAAAAAACAAAATCTCAATCCGTAAAAATTAAATCTATCTTGGAAACCGGTTCCCAAAAAGCCCAAAAACAAGCCCAAGTAAAACTTCAGGAAATCAAGAAAAAAATAGGGCTTATTTAAATCTTTCTCACTCCCAGCCAAATCTGCCAGTCGTCCATTTTAGTGCTTGATTCCGCGTCAAACTTATCCGAATGTCTTAATTCAATCTCTTTGGCGTTAACTTCTTTTTTAAGAAATTCTACGCTTTTCTCTAAAATCGTTTTCAGTTCTGCCGGGGCTTCAATCATCAAAACAATTTTATCCTTCGGCCGATAGCCGGCGTCCTGACGCAAGCCCTGAACCAGCCGGGTCAAATCCCTCAAAACACCCTCCGCTTTCAGTTCGGGCGTTATTTCAGTGTCCAATTCTATTTCCTCTTTGATTTTGGAATCAAAAATTATTTCTTTGACATTAATTTCGTCTTTCAAGACATTAAGCAATTCTTCGTTGCGCTTGATACTTGATACTTGATACTTGATACTAAGTGAGGCCAGCGGCTGCCTCACTTTTATTCCGGCTTCCAATCTCTTGGCCAAAACCAAACTGGCTAATCGCCGAATTTCCGCCATTTCTTCAATTATTTTTGGCTTGCCCGCCGAAGCTTTAGCGAAGGCAGGCCAGTCCTCAAGATGAACTGATTCGTTTGATTTGAGATTTGAGATTTGAGATTTGAGATTTTTATAAACCGCTTCGGAAATAAACGGAGCGAAAGGAGCTAATAATTTGCTGGTTTCCAAAATAACATAGCCGAGCACAACCGAGGCCTGTTTAAATTCTTTGCCCGAAAATCTTTTACGGGAACGCCGCACATACCAGTTGGAAAGATCATCAATGAATTCCATAAGAATTCTGGTGGCATCGGTAAGCTCATAGGCCTCCATTTTATCGGTCATTTTTGAGATAACTTCATTGAGCCGGACCAAAATCCATTCATCAAGAATATTGCCGCTTTCTGGCTTTGAATCTTTGATTTTAAGATTATCCGCATACAGACTGAAAAAATTAAAAACATTCCTGAATTTATCAATCACCTTCCGGAAAATTTCTGCCACTCCTTTTTCCGAAAACTGATAATCCTCGCCAATCTGGGTGGAGGACAGAAGGAAATAACGCAAGGCATCGGCCCCGTATTTGTTAAAAATAATTTCCGGCTCGGCGTAGTTGCGCAATTTTTTGCTTAATTTCATTCCATAAGCGTCTAAGACAAGACCATTGACAATAATATTTTTTGAAGCCGGGCTGTCTTTACCTAAACCCAAATTTTCTGAGGTTAAAGCCGCGGCTAAAACATGAAGCGTATAGAACCAGCCGCGGGTCTGATCCAGGCCTTCGGCGATAAAATCAGCGGGAAAAGTTTTTTCCACCAAATTTTTATTCTCAAAAGGATAATGCCATTGGCCATAAGGCATGGCGCCGGACTCAAACCAGCAGTCAAAAACTTCCGAAACCCGCTTGGCCCGGCCTTCGCATTCGGGACACCGTAATTCTATTTTGTCTATATAAGGGCGATGTAGGTCTAATCTCCCATCTTCGTCATAAGGCAGATTTAATAATTTAATTTCCCGCAATTTACCCACTTTAATATATTTTTTCGTTGTCTTTACAATCTCTTTTTCGTCAAGACCTTGCGCCGCGTTTTCTAAAACCCAAAGAGGGTGGCCATGGCTAACAATCAAAATATTTTTATTTTTGTATTTCTTTTCAATCTCTAAAATGAAATCCATCATCCGTCCTCTGACATCGCTCAAATTTTCTCCTCCTTTGGGAGTTTTGAAAAATAAATCTATTTTTTCGCTGACAAAATTATTGAATTTCTCAATCGGTTGCCCGTTGAATTCCCCGACATTGTATTCCCTCAAACGTTCATCAAATTTAACCGGAATATTAATTTGCTCGGAAACGATTTCGGCGGTTTCTTTAGTGCGTAAAAGATCCGAAGAAAAAATTAACTGAATATTTTCTTTTTTTAAGGTTTGGGCGATTTTTTCTATTTCTTTTCGGCCTTCATCAGTAAGATTGATTATTCTTTTTTCGGGCCAACAGGAAATATATTTTTCATGATTTGATTCGGCTTCGCCATGACGCAAAATAAAATAGCGATTACCGGCCGTGACCGCCGATTGGGCTAATTTTTTTAAAGAACCGATGGCGATATTTTTCTGACAGGACTGGCACTGCCAAATCGGCAAAGCCGCGCCCCAAAAACGATTTCTTGAAAAAGCCCAGTCCCTAGCTTCAGCCAGCCACTTGCCGAATCTTCCTTCTTTGATGTGCTCCGGCACCCAGTGAATTTTTTTGTTGTTTTTTATTAACTTGTTTTTGATTTTGGTAACGGCGATATACCAGGTGCTCAACGGATAATAAAGCAGCGGCGAATCGCAGCGCCAGCAGAAAGGATACTGGTGAAGAATGGTTTCTTTCTTGTATAAAAGATTTCTTTTTTCTAAATCTGCCAAAATAACTTTATCGGCTTCTTTCACAAACAGCCCTTCGCCGATAACTCCCTTTTTCATTTTGCCTTCCTCATTAACCGTTATTGGAAATTGAAAATTGGAAATTGAAAATTCTCGCTTTGCGAGTTTATAATCTTCCTCCCCGAAAGCCGGCGCGATATGAACCAAACCCGTCCCTTCTTCGGTTGAAACAAAATCAGCCGGCAACAAATAGTGATAATCGGGATTTTTAATTGTCTGGCCGGGGATTTTATAAAGCGGTTCATATTCCAATCCCGCTAATCTTTTGCCGGAAATTTTTATCCGCAAAATTCAGATGATTTAAACCAAAAAATTGA